>PXSY01000207.1:2119-4443 GCA_003023125.1 Bacteroidetes bacterium QH_10_64_19 | reverse complement strand
GGCGAGCTCGACCTCCTGTACGTGGCTCCGGAGCGCGCGACGCGCGATCGATTCAAAAACTTACTCGCCCGCGCCCGCCCCACCCTCCTCGCGATCGACGAGGCACACTGCATCTCGCAGTGGGGGCACGACTTCCGTCCCGAGTACCTGGAGCTGGCCGGGCTCCGGCAGGACTTTCCGAGGGTGCCCTGCATCGCCGTCACCGCCACGGCCGACCCGCCCACGCAGCGAGCCATCCTGACCCGCCTCGGGATGACGGACGACGACCGCTTCGTGGCCGGGTTCGACCGCCCCAACATCCGGTACGTGGTGGAGGCGAAGGGCGATCGTCCGCGCCGACAACTGCACGACTTCATCAAGCGGGAACACGCTGGCCAGAACGGTATCGTGTACTGCCTGAGCCGAAACGGTGTGGAGACAACCGCCGAGTGGCTTAACGACCACAGGCACACCGCCGTCCCATACCACGCCGGGCTCACCGACCAGACGCGCCGCGATCACCAGAGCCGCTTTCTCCATGAGGACGGCCTCATCGTGGTGGCCACGGTCGCCTTCGGGATGGGCATCGACAAGCCCGACGTGCGCTTCGTGGCCCACCTCGATGTTCCCAAGACGCTGGAAGCCTACTACCAGGAAACGGGTCGCGCCGGGCGCGACGGCCGCCCCGCCACCGCCTGGATGGCCTACCGGGCCGCCGACGTGGCCCGCATGCGTCGCCTCATCGACGACTCCGCCGAGAGCGACGAACGGCGCTGGACCCAGCGCCACAAGCTGAATGCCCTCCGCGGCTATTGCGAAACGGCGAACTGCCGCCGCAGGGTGCTCCTGAACTACTTCGGGGCAGACATGGAGGACGACGGGTGCGGCAACTGCGACACCTGCCTGCATCCGCCCGACACGTGGGACGGTACGGTCCCCGCGCAGAAAGCCCTCTCCTGCATCGCCCGCACCGGCCAGCGCTTCGGCAGCGGTCACATCACCGACGTGCTGCTCGGCTACGAGACCGACAAGATTCAGCAACACAATCACGACGAGCTCTCGACGTACGGCGTAGGGGCCGACCGCTCCAAAACCGAATGGCGCACCATCCTTCGCCAACTCGTAGCGAAGGGGCTGGGGAAGGTCGACGTGACGGGCCACGGCAGCCTCAAGCTTACCGAAGACTGCCGTCCGGTGCTGCGGGGCAACGAGACGGTCGCGTTCCGGGAGGCGGTACTGGAAGACAGTGCCACCACCTCCCCCACGCGGTCGTCGAAGACCGCCACGCAAGACACGGTCCCCCAGCACGGCGACGAGCGAGACCTGTTCGAGGCCCTTCGCGAATGCCGCACCCGGCTGGCCAAAGACCAGGAGGTCCCGCCGTACGTCATTTTTAACGACAAGACCCTGCGGGCCATGGTGGAGCATCGACCACAGACCAAACGGGCGTTCCGTAATCTCCACGGGGTGGGCGACGTGAAACTGGACCGGTACGGGGACCTCTTCCTCGATACGATTCGCGAGCACACGTGAGGGGAGCGCAGGAGGGAGACGAAGGACGAAAGGGATGAACGGACGGAGATTGTGACGAACGCGGGACTCGTTGCGACTGTATAGCTCCTAGGCCCATTCTATCTCTGAACGCCGACCGTTCTCATGAAACGCATCGGTTCCTCCCTCTTCCGGCTCGTGCTGCTCGTTGGACTGCTGTCGCTTAGCACAATGGGCGCTGGACACGCGCAGGCGTCTCTCGGAAAGGGCGAAGGCACAGCCACCCTTGAGGGCTGGCCCCGGTCGTTGCCGACCCTGCTCGACGAGATGGGGCAAGACGCTCCCTATCTGTTGCCCCGCATCGACTCGCTGGCGCTCGACTACCGTTACGCTGCGACCGATACCACCGCACGCTGGTCGTTCGTGCTCAGTTGGCGGCCCGCCGAACGGGTGCTGTACGAGGGCGAGGTGCTTCCGCTCCGCGACGGCCCGCGCGGCATCCGCATGACGAATGTCGAACTGCGGGCCGACGTGCGGGTGGACGGAGAAAAGCGGACCGAGATGATCGTGGCGGTGGACAGCATGCAGCTCCGGGCCACGCCCGACCGGTTTGCGTTCAACGTCACCGTGGAGTACGAGCGCGTCTTTCTCGATACCCCACCCGGCGAGGCCCGCCGGATCCTGTCGGAGGGAGCGACACTCGACCGATTGGTCGTCGAGCGCATGGGCTTCTCCTCGGAACGCGGGCAGCGAGGGGACCGGTCGCCGGACGCCGGCGAACAGCGAAAAGAGGAGCCGTCGCGGGCCCCGAGTATCTACACGACCCGAACGCGCCTCTATATTGGCTGGCGGGT
>PXSY01000207.1:0-2024 GCA_003023125.1 Bacteroidetes bacterium QH_10_64_19 | reverse complement strand
GATGAGGACGACACCGATCTCCGCACTCCTGCCCTCGCCGCCGCGGCCGCCGTGGGAATCGTCGCGTTTGCGGGCGGGACTGCGGGACTCTACGGCCGGGGCGACACGCCCATCGGGCTCGCGTCGGGCTACACCCATCCCAGAGGCGGCGTTCAGCTCCAGGCCGCCGTCAACTCCGCCGTCCTTGAGAACGACACCGATCAAAAGCTCAGTGTCAGAGCCCTCGGCTTCTACGACGTGTTTGGGGCCCGCGTTCAGCCGGCCGTGGGGCTCGGGGTGCAGGTTGATCCCGATAAGGGTCGTGATGTAGAACCGGCGGTGTCCGGGGGCCTTGTGGGCAACCTTGGGCGGTTCGTGCTCTACGGCGGGGTGGACGTGACGGAAGGGACACCTGAAATCGGGCTTGCGTACAATTTCCAGTACGGGACCGACGAAGGGTAAGACGATTGGCGTGAGAGCAACCCTTCCCACGGGCGACCGTGGAAACCATTCGTTTCACTTCAAGGAGTCCTTTCTACGATTCGTCGGCGGGGAGGAGCGTCCCAGTGGTCCCGCTGGCCAATCGCGGAGACGTTTCAGGGCGAAGTTGAAGGACGATCTAGACGGTGAAGGTCCGCGTGTTCGCACCCTGAACAATAACAGAATCTAGCGTTCGTCGCGTTGACTCGTCGGCATCGGAGCGGACCCTGCGGACAGACGCGAATCCCCCTAACTTTCCGCAGAGGATCGAGGGTCAAAAATCACCCGTCCGGAAGACCGAGACCTTCCTGAAGGGCATCCCTCAACGGTTGCGCTCGAAGGTTAGCTTTGCACCGCGACGTATTGGAGCCGGACGAATCCCCGGCTGGTGGGGGTCGGAGGTTTTTATGGCTGTCAGGTACGGATGTAAAAAAACAGAAAGGGCGCTGCGAACTGACGCCCTGAGCGAGCGGGCTGAAGAATTCACAGAAGGGGGGCTGCCCCAGGACTACCGTTTGTGGCCGCTAAGCGGGATCTTTCACTCATAGACAATAACAGCATTCATCGGTCGTCGCTTGATACTTTGACGCCGGAAGCCTACCGTACATAGCACGCTTATTGAGCACATCCTCTTCGGGGTCGTGCTGTCGTGGCACGACGACGGTCCCAGCCACTGTAGGGGCCGTGTCTCGGGGGAAGTCCGGTGGAAGTCCGGCGCTGTCGCGCAACGGTGAAAGCCCGAATGCCCGCTCGAAGAGCGATCACGCCTCCTGTGTCCCTTTCGGGGTCGGCAGGAGGACCTTGCGCGTTTCAAGGGCATGTGGTCCGCGGTGTGGAGTTGATCGTTGGCGCTGGCTTGGGGCATTCTGTGTAGTCTGCTCCCACTGCACAGATCCGTCCCGCCCGTCCAGAATCATTTCTCTCCAGTGCGCCCCGGCCCTCAACGCGCTCAATTATCCAAGGTCTTTCCTCTTTCATTACCGCGCCCAGCTATGTCCCAGGAATCCTCCTCGACAGCCGAATCGTCGTCAACCGACACGACCACTCCTCAGAAGACCTCCAACGGGCACGCGTCCAATGGACTGAGCGTCTCAACACAGCCCGCCAAAAACGGATCGCGTCAGTATTCGCTCTCGGAGAGCGATCTTGTTACAGACGACCGGACGAACGAAGACATCTTTGAAACCGACATCTCTGAAGAGGTCTATGAACAGAACTACCAGTACGGCACCGACGACCGCGTGCCGGATACCTGGTATCGGAATGCACGGGCCATGGCCTCGGTCGAAGACGACCCGGCCCTGTGGACTCAGCGCTTCTATCAGCTTCTGAGCGGCAAGGGGCTGGACACCGGTCCGTTTCCCTTCACCCCCGGCGGCCGCATTTTCGCCAACGCGGGCACTGGCCTGGGCAAAGCCACGCTCATCAATTGCTTAGCGGGAGAGACACTTGTCTTGACCGACCAGGGCCGGACGCCCATCGAGGAGCTCGCGGGATCGACGGCTACCTTGCTCACACGCAATGGAAAGTGGGTGGAGGCCCCGGTGAAGAGCTACGGCGAGCAG
>PXSY01000206.1 GCA_003023125.1 Bacteroidetes bacterium QH_10_64_19 | reverse complement strand
AACTCCGGGGAGCGCACCCGGATGCCCTTCACGCGGTCGCTCGCTGATCTTTGTGGGAACTTTTCCGGGCGTCCCGAACGAACCGTCAGATTGTGACTACATGGTCATCGCATGACTTGGTAGTCACATTCTGACGCCCCCTTCATTTTTCTCGTTCTCTCATGCCTTCCTCCACCGACTCGTCCCTGTCCCGTCGCGAGCGGGAGCGCCACCGACGCCGACAGGCCATGCTCCAGGCGGCCCAGTCCGTCTTCGCCGAACAAGGATATACCCAGGCCACGCTCGACGAAATCGCCGAGCGGGCGGAGTTTGGCAAGGGCACCCTGTACAACTACTTCGAAGACGGCAAAGAGGAATTGCTCTTTGCCACCTTCGACGAGGTCTACGACGACCTCCATGAGATGATACGGTCGACCTTCGAGCAGGTCGATCCCCCCTCCCACTCGTTCCGGCAGGCCTTCCATGAACTGGTCGTGCAGTCGTTTGCCTACTACGAGGAGCGGGAGGAGCTCTTTCTCATCCTCATTCGGGAGGCCCACCGGTTGTGCTTCAGCACCGATGTGAACAAGGCGGCCTACTTCCAGGAGCAACAGCAGCGGATGATTGACACGCTCGCCCCGGCGGTAGAGGCGGCCGTGGAGGAAGGCCGCATTGCCTCCCTCCCGCCGCAGTCGTTGGCCCACATGCTGCTGGAAGTGGTGCACGACCTGGTGGTCCGTCGCTGCCTCACGGAGCGCAGCGCAGGGCTCGACGAGATGCCCGTATGCGCACCGGGGGCACCGCTCTTGCGAGACCCCGAGGCGGCGGCCGACTTCCTCACCGCTCTGCTTTTCGACGGTCTGGAGCAGAACAGCCCCTCCTCGTCCACCTCGTAGTGCTTTCGCTTCCTGTTTCATCCGACGCATCTGCGCGCTCCATGCGTGTCCTCCGCTCTTCCATCCCGGTCTTCCTCCTCGTGCTGGGCATGTGTACACCTCTGGCTCCCCCGCCGCCCACCTGGGCGCAGCAGACGGAACGGTCCCCGTCCGACACTGCGCCCACCGCCCACCCCGCGGACGCCCCGAGCACTGCTCAGCCGCTCGTGCTAACCCTCCGCGACGCCGTCCAGACGGCCCTGGAGAAGAACCTCGACCTGCGCAGGGCTCAGCTCGACCTGGAGGACGCCGACGCGCAGGTGCAGGAGGCGTGGGGCAACCTCTATCCGTCGCTCAACCTCAACGGCAGCTACACCCGCAACGTCGTCACAGCCAACCCCTTCGCCGGAAGTGACGCCGCGAACCTCATCGGCGGCGGGGGCCAGACCGAGTGGCTTGCCTTTAACGAGCGGCGCCGTTTGAGCAACGACCAGCCGATCACATTCCTCCAGTTTCAGCAGCGGCAGCGCGACAGCCTGGCCGCAGCGGGCATTTCCATGGACGGTGGGGGCAATCCCTTCGGCGTGGACAACGAATTTCAGGGCCGCCTTCAGCTCCGCCAGACGATTTACAGCAAGCAGGCCTTCGCGTCCGTGAAGGGGTCGCAGCAATTTAAGGACGTACGCAGGTACGCCCGCGATCGGGAGGTGCAGCAGGTCACCAACGACGTGGTGACGGCCTTCTACCAGGCCCTGCTGGCGAAAGAGCGGACCCGGGTGCTGCAAAAACGCGTCGAGCGGGCCCAGGAGACCTTACAGGAGGTGTCCACCCGCGTAGAACGGGGTACCGTTCCGAAGGCCCAGCGCCTGGGGGCCGACGTGGAGCGATCGAACGCCCGCACCCAGCTCATCGAGGCCCGCAACGCCGCCGATCTGGCACGCGACAACCTCAAGCAGACCATCGGCCTCTCCCCAGAACGGCCCGTCGAACTGGACGGTGACCTGGAGGAGCAGCGAGACGGGGGGTTGCAGCAGGTCTCGCTCGAAACCATTTCCATGTCGAACGCCGTGCGTCAGGCCATTGAGAACCGCCCGGACCTCAAACGGGCGCGCCTGAACGTCGAGCTACGCGAGATCCGGAAGGAGTCGAGCCGGGCTGCCTTCTTCCCCACCGTCGAGGCGGTCGCCAATTTCAGCTACTCGGGCCGGGTCCCCGACGACCGCTCGCGCGTCCAGACGACCGACCCGCAGGACCCCACCAATCCCTTCTTCTTCCGCGAGCAAGACCGGGGGTTTTTCAACGACAGCTTCTGGAACCCATCGTTCAGCGTGGGGCTGCAGCTCAACTGGGACCTCTTCAGTGGCTTTCAGCGGGCCTCACGCGTCGAGCAGGCCGAGATTCAGCGCCGCCGGGCCGAGATTCAGCGCGACCAGTTGCGCAAGGCCGTGACGGTCGAGGTGCGCAAGGCCCTCCGCGAC
>PXSY01000205.1 GCA_003023125.1 Bacteroidetes bacterium QH_10_64_19 | reverse complement strand
AGCCGGGGTCACTGAAGGCTGAAAACTGCCGGGAAGGGAAGCAGGCCCTGATCCGGTTCTGCGAGCAGGAAGGCATCGACTACGAGATGTGTGGCAAGGTCATCGTGGCCGCCGACGAGAGCGAGGTGCCGGAACTGGAGCGGATTGAGGAGAAGGGCCGCCGAAATCAGGTGGACTGCACCCGCATCGGACAGGCGCGCCTCCATGAGCTCGAGCCTCACGTGCAGGGCGTCGCGGGGCTCCACGTGCCGAGGGCCGGCATCATCGACTACGAGGCGGTAGCCCACGCCCTGGCCGACCGGGTAAGGGAGCGCGGGCACGACATTCACACCGACGCTGCGGTGCAGGACCTTCTCGTGACGCCTCGCCACGTGACCGTGGACACCACGGCGGGCGCCGTGCAGGCCCACCACGTCGTCAATTGTGCCGGCCTCTACGCTGACCGCATCGCCGAGATGAGCGGACAGGACGTGCAGACGAAGATCGTCCCGTTCCGCGGCGAGTACTACGAGCTGACGCCGGAGCGCCGGTCGCTCTGCGAGCACCTCGTCTATCCGGTGCCGGACCCGGCCTTTCCGTTTCTGGGCGTCCACTTTACCCCGACGGTCGACGGGCGCGTCGAGTGCGGGCCGAGTGCCGTCCTGGCCTTTGCCCGGGAGGGATACGGCCTGACGGACGTGGACTGGGGAGAGCTCCGGGAGATTCTCACGTACCCCGGCTTTCAGAAACTGGCGGCCCGCCACTGGCGGAAGGGGCTCCGCGAGCTGCTGCAGTCGATGAGTAAGCGGGTCTACCTGCAGGCGGCCCGCCGGCTCATTCCCGAGGTGCAGATGGAGGACTTTACCGCGCCGTGGGCCGGGGTGCGGGCGCAGGCGCTCCGCCGGGACGGCACGCTCGTCGACGACTTCCTCATCCGCGAGACCGACCGGGTCGTGAACGTGATCAATGCGGCCTCCCCCGCCGCCACCTCGGCCCTCAACATCGGCTCGCTGATCGTGGAAAACCACCTCTCGGATCGGCTGTCTGCGCTCCAGGTCTCAACGGGCGCCCCGAATGCGGCCGAATAGATGCCGGAGGGCGACGAGTGAGTGCACGGGTTGAGTTCTTGTCCCGCTCGCCCTTGTAACCATTCCGCCGCCATCAGGACGAAAGGTCCCTCCATCCTTCCACCCGCCTACCCCTATGGCCTGGATCGACGTCATCGACCCCAACGAGGCCTCCGGCGAGCTCGGGGACCTCTACAATGAAATCGTCGACACGCGGGGCAAGGTGTCCAATGTTCTGAAGGTGCACAGCCAGAACCCGGCTGCGCTGAAGGAGCACCTCGACCTCTACGATGCCGTCCTGTACGGGGCCTCCCCGCTGAGCCGGGCCGAGCGCGAGGCGATTGCCATCGTCGTCTCCGCCGCCAACGAGTGCGACTACTGTGTGCGGCACCACGCCGAAGCGCTCCAGGCCTACTGGCGGAACGAGGCGCGCGTGCGGCGGCTGGCCGACGACTACACCGCGCTCGACGACCTCGACGACGCCCTGCGGACGGCGTGCGACATGGCCGTCAAGCTGACGCGCTCGCCGGGCGCCATGACTGAGGACGACGTACACACCCTCCGCGACGCCGGCTGGTCCGACCGCGCCGTGCTCGACATCGTTCTCGTCACCTCGTACTTCAACTTCGTGAACCGAATTACGAACAGCCTCGGCGTGGAGACGACGGAGGCCGAGGCCATCGGATACGACTACTGACGGTTGGGGCGTCGGGCGGTCGGGACGGCAGCGGTCGTCCCTCCAACCGGAGACCGCCTCATATCGAATCTGCTTGTGGGATCTACTCCGTCAGTTGGCCTTCGGTCTCTTGGATGTACGGAAGTGTGGAGGTATGGAGGCAAGATCCGTCCACACGGCTCAGACTTCCGTCCCCGAACGGAGCATGTGGAATTGGTATCCACACACCCGCCCCGGTTGCGCGACGACCACAGAATTAGGAGCAATGCCCGGATGCGTCCCGCTTCTCCCCTTCGTGGGACTCCCAGTCGGGGGACCTGATCGGGCGCGTCGTGTCGTCGCCGTCGGACGACGTGACGTACACGCCCATCGTCTCCACCGACCGCATGGGCCTCAGGATTCAATTTTAGCCGCCTCGGCGGGGGCGGCGTCGGCCCGCATCCGTTGGAGTTGATGGAGGAAAAGATACGCCCCGAGGGCGATAAACAGGTAGTAGCCCAGGAGGCGCCACGTCAGGAGCGTGGGCGCTACGAGCGCCTCGGGCATGAGGGGGCCGATGAAGAGGGCGTACAGGCCTTCGAGGCCGCCGGAGCCGCCGGGCGTAGGCATGATCAGTCCCACGAGCATCATTGCGGCGGACCGGGCGAAGAGGAGGAGCGTATCGGCGGCATGGACACTTCGCACGACCAGAACCACCAGGGCGTAGCGCGCGAGCCAGGTGAGGGCCGTGATGAAAAAGCCATGGGCGTAGAACGACGCGGAGCGGCTCCCAAGGTGCCGCGCCCGCCGAAAGTAGGAGCGCATCTCCTGCATGATCGTGTCGCGGAAGCGGCGCAGGTAGGGCCACTGGACACACCAGTCGGTCACCTCCACGAGCAGGCGGGGCCGCACGAGCGTGGCGTACGCGTAGATGCTGGACCACGCCAGCATGCCCCCAAAGTACGCCAGCAGCCCCCACAGGCCCACCGTCCCCGCCACGTCAGGGAGCAAGTTGATCGTAAAGGTGGCCAGGACCAGCAGGGGAATGGCGACCAGGAACCACAGCTGGTCCAGGAGGACGCAGAAGAACATGAGGGCGGCCGACTCCCCGACGGCAAGGTCCGCGTCGCGGGCCACGTAGAAGGCGGCGACCGGGCCGCCCCCGACCACCGACGGCGTGACACTGGAAAAAAAGTCCCAGGCGAGCTGGCCGCGCGTGCCGCTCCAGATGCTGAGGCGCCCCTCCGACACCTGACGCAGGCGCCAGCCCCCAAGCCCGAGCCGCGCAACCGCCGTCCCGGCGGCCGCCACGAGGAGCCACGGCCGCAGGTGCCGGATGAGTTGGCGGAAGGCCTTGGCATCGAAGGTAACGTAGCCAACCCCAGCGAGGACGAGCGCGCTGAGGAGCAGCGAGACGACGATGTTCCGGACGGAGCCGGAGCGCTGTGGCGTGCCGCTCAGCTCCGACTCGTCGGCGTCTGAGGACGGAAAAGGGGAGGAGGACATCAGCCCGGAACATGAGAGGAAACCCCGGTGCGGCCCCTACGACTCGCGTTCCGCGTCGTCGCACCGCGGTCGTCCGGCGGAGGGCCCGAGGTCGAGACCGGCGAAGAGATTGTTGAGGGATTCGGCCAGGGTCGGATGGGCGAAGGGGGCGGCCTGGAGGCGATCAACGGGAAGATTGCCCATCATGGCCGTTTGGAGGATCGACATGACTTCGCCGCCCTCAATGCCGAGAATGGCTGCGCCGAGCAGTTGGTTCGTC
>PXSY01000204.1 GCA_003023125.1 Bacteroidetes bacterium QH_10_64_19 | reverse complement strand
GGTGCCCCCGCATCCGCGGGGATAGACCGCTGCCATTGGGCCATTTTGGCATTGTCTCATTGATCCCTCCTTTCCACGCCGACTCCGACAACGAGTGCAGGCTCCGACCCGATCTCTTTTTCTGGCGGCCGTCGGGACTGCCGCTCTCCGGAAGGTTCTGGATTCGTCTCTTTCCGGGGGAGCGGAAGCGAAGAGGCTTCCGGATCGCATAGAGCACCACCGTTGCGACGATCCCCCGAAATGGTCCAATGAGACACTGAGGAAATGGCGGTCCCGCATCCGTGAGGATAGACCCGATCGGCGGCGGCAAGCTCAAGAGAAGAATTATTACATCCTAAATACGCAACCCCCTGCAATCCGTGAGATTACAGGGGATGAGGGTGGGCCCTCCTGGATTTGAACCAGGGACCTCTCGCGTGTGAGGCGAGCGCTCTAAACCGCTGAGCTAAGAGCCCATCGATAAATGGAGTCTTCTTAACGGAAACGACCGAGCCGTGTTCGGCGCCGCCGTCAAGACTGCACAAACCGCGCAGGAACAGGCCTCACCGATCGCCGACGGGCGTGACGGTTGCGGACGCACCCGCGGAGTCCGATCTGGTCGCGGAAGACGTCGGGGAGTTGGGAAAGAAAACGTCGTCTTCCGACACCGACGAGACCTGCGACTGAACGACAGGCGCGGAGCGACTGGGGCGAGGCCGGGCGGCGTCGCGCATCGCTTCCTGGGCGGACCCGTCCGCGCGAGAAATCCCACGATCAGCGCCACGACGATGGAGGCGGCAATGCTCCTCCGGTCGCCGGAATGCTCGCCCGACGAGCCCGCCAGTACCGGCGGCGCCTGAAGCAACGCGTCGTCCCATCCTGCGTCCCCCTTGGGCTTCAGGTCGGACGGCTCCGACTCCGGCGCGTCGCATCCACAGAGAATCTCACGCGTCTTCCGAAGGCGCTCGACGTGGGCCTTCAGTTCAGGATTGGCCTCCACGTACTGCTCGAAGACCGCCTCCATCGACGGATCCATCGTGCCATCCACGTACTCGCAAAGCCACTCATCGAGCCACTCATAGGACGGGGCCCCATCGCCGGACGGATCTTCGTCGAAGGGTCGTTGAGGGGTGCGCATAGCGCAGCGGTTCGCGAGAGTACCTCCAATGTCGTCGACTTGGTGGGTGCTCGTGCAGCCAAACTGTAGCCCACTCCATCCTGGTCGCAGCCCCCCGGACGAGCAGCAGGTCGTCACCAACTCAGGCCTGCGATGAACCCGAGTAGATTCGGGATGAAGCGTCGGCGATACGTATTCAACTGCATGCCCCTTGTTTCCATGCATTCTGACCGGCAGCGGCAGGCAGGTCTAGCCTCGTTCCGTCGTCGTGTCGTTCCGTCGCCTCCGTGCATCGCACAACGGGCATCCGTAGACCTCGCCCTCACGTCACCGCAGGACGCGCCTCCGTAGGCAGAAGGCGCCGCAGCAGAAGGGTCATCACCACCGAAGCGTTCCGGGAGGCACCGCCCTTGAGCTCATAGTCCGCCGCCACG
This sequence comes from Bacteroidetes bacterium QH_10_64_19, assembly GCA_003023125.1. The sequence goes on along the minus strand of PXSY01000204.1, from coordinate 1,593 downwards.
AGCGCCGAATAGGCGTCGGCAATCGCGGCCCGGTCGTAGCGCTGCGCGGCGTGCTTGTACTCCTCCACAAAGTACGGACTGACGCCGATGTAGCCGGCCAGGTCGTACTTGTTTTCGCGGAGCTTGCCGGGCTTCTGTAGCTTCCACAGCTTGTCGAAGTAACCGTTGAGCACGGCCACCATCATGATGGCTTCGCCGGTAGGGTCGGAGGCCTGCTGGAGGATGCGATCGGTGATGCGCTGGGCATCGGCGTGGCGCCCCTCTCCGAGGGCCGTCTGCAGCTCAAACACGTTGAATTCGCGGGTCTGGCCGCTGGCGGCAAGCACGTCGTCGGCCGTGAGGCGCTCCCGTCTCCCGGCGAAGGTGACGAGCTTCTCGATCTCGCTGGCGGCCCGCTGCAAGTCGGTCCCTACGTAATCGGCGAGCATCTGGACGGCCTTCGGCTCAATTTCGTAGCCTTGCCCCTGCACGTAGCTCTGAATCCAGTCCGGCATCTCATTGTCGTAGGGCGACCGGAACTGGGACCACTCCGCCTCCTCCTTGAGCGCACGGTACGGATGGGCGCTCAGGTTGGGCTTGGTGGTGCAGGCCAGCAGCACGATGGACCGCGGATTGGGCTGCTGGGCGTAGTCTTTGAACTGGCGGTTGTTCTCCAGCTTCTCGAACTCGCGCACGATCACCACCCGCTTCGGCGCCCCCGCCGGAAAGCCCTGACACAGCCCAATGACCTCCGACGCCTCGGTCTCCGACCCGTACACCACGTCGAGATTGAAGTCGTGCTGGCTCGGGGCGAGGGCCTCCTCGATGAGGAGCTCCTGCAGTTCGTCGATCAGGAACGTCTCCTCCCCAAAGAAGAAGTAGAGGGGCTCGAAGTTCTGGTGCCGAAAGGCCGTCGCCAGATCGTCGTAGGACGGACCCGTGTCCTTCGCCATTTTGGAGTTTGGATTTTGGAATGGGGATCGGGGCGGGGCTCAACTCCGCACTCCGACTTCCACACTCCGCATTCAGGTGGGCAACGGTTCGTCGCGGTCGGAGAGGTGGGCGCCGTGGAGGCGGTAGCCGAGGTCGCGCAGGCGCTCGAAGTCGTCCTGCGTCATGCGGTAGACCAGCCCAAAGAGGGTGAGCGTCTCGCCGTCCAGCGTAGCGGTGTGATGCCAGGCGTCGAGCGGAAGTTCGCCGAGCCGGTCGGTCAACTCGCGGCGCGTCTTCTTCAGTTCATCGAGGATGGCGCCCATCTCGCGCTCGTTCCAGTCGGACTTGCGGACCTCTGCGTCAATGTCGACCGGCTCCAGTGTCGGCACGTCCTCGTTCACTATTCGCTCGACCCGAGTGCGACGGACCTTCGCGTCGAGCGTGGTGATGGCCCCGTAGAGCTCTTTCATCGAGAGCACGTCCGGCTCCGGCCGTCCCCCCAGAATTTCCTCGGGCAGGCCGTCCACGACCGTGCTCAGGGCTGTCACCTCGTCGACGAGGTAGCCGAATTGGTCGATCAGCGCCTCCCGGAGGGCCTCCGGATCGTCGGCGCGGGCCTCCTCGATGTTGATGGTATCTTCCATCTGCGTGTATGCGTATTTCCGTGTGGACGTAGTGGGA
>PXSY01000203.1 GCA_003023125.1 Bacteroidetes bacterium QH_10_64_19 | reverse complement strand
TTCGTGCAGAAGGTGCCGGGGCCTGCCCACCGCACCGTTCTGGAGACGGCGGCCCTCGTGCGCTACACCACGGAGCCACTGCTGTCCGCGGTCCTCGACGTGCCACACGCGCACGAGTTCTTCGAGTGGCTGCGCGACCTCTCGTTTGTGCGGCCGGGCGAACGAGGCGTCACGCTGCACGCCCTGACCCGCGAGGCGCTCGCGACTGACCTGCGCTGGCGCAACCCCGACTGGCACGACACCCTGCACGAGCGCATCCGGCAGTACTACACTGATCGCTTGAAGCAAACCTCCGATCGCGGCGTGCCCGACGCGCTCTCGGATTTCACCTACCTGCTACGCCAACACCCCCTGATCCAACCGTTCTACGACCGCCTGCAGTCGCAGTGGGACGACGCGCATGGCCTGATCGAAGACACGCCCCAGGAGGACGACTGGTCGGCCCTCCTTGAGATGGTAGCGCGGCACGAGGGGGACGCCTCCGCCGCGTGGGCTGAACACTGGTTCGACCGGCAGCCGGACGGCGTCCAGGTCTACCGCGCGGCGGACGGGAGGCCGGAGGGATTTATGCTTACGCTGTCGCTCGACGCGGCCGACGCGGAGGCCCGACGGGCCGACCCGGTAACGGACGCCACTTGGCAGTACCTGGAGGCCCACGCGCCGCTCCGGGCGGGGGAGCAGGCGTCGCTCTTCCGCTTCTGGATGGCTCGGGACACCTATCAGTCCGTCTCGCCTGTGCAGAGCCTCGTCTTTATCCGACAGGTGCGCCACTATCTCCAGACGCCCGGCCTCGCGCACACCGCGCTCGTATGCCGCAACCCCGAGACCTGGGGCGAACTCTTCGCGTACGCGGGCATGGAGCGCCTGGACGACGGCGGCGTGTCGGTCGGGGACCACACGTTCGCGCTCTACGGCCACGACTGGCGCGCCCAGCCCCCGGCCCAGTGGCTCGACCAGCTGGCGGAGCGAGGATTCTCCTCCGGACCGGACGCGGCCAAGGACGACGAGGACCGTGTGATTGTCCTCAGCCGCTCGGACTTTGAAGATGCCCTGCGCGAGGCGTTCAAGGATCTCCACCGCCCCGATCAGCTCCAAGACACCCCTCTCCTCTACTCCCGCGTCGTGACCAGTGAAGTGGGCCCCGACGCCGATGCGCCCGACCGCATTGAGGCGCTGCGGCACCTGCTCGAAACTACGACCGACCGCCTCGCCGACGATCCACGAGACAAAAAATACTACCGGGCCGTGGACCGGACCTACGTGCAGCCCGCCCCGACACAGGAAAAGGCCGCCGAGCAGCTGGGGGTTCCCTTCAGCACCTTTCGGCGCCACCTGAATCGCGGTCTGGAACGGGTGGCCGACATTCTTTGGGAGCGCGAAGTGGGAAGCTCCTGACTGATCCCCCGGAGCGCGTTTCTAGATCGTTGCATTATTGGACACAAAGCGGTTACTGACTGCTCTGGAGAGTGGGCGGAGGCAAGCGGTATGCTGTGGGGCGCACGTTCCACGAACCAATCCTGCCCCTCCATGTCCGATGCGTCTTCGACCGCCGTCGTCCGCCGCTTGTTCGACGCACTGAACGACCACGACCTCGACCGTGCGGCCAGCCAACTCGATCGCTCCTACCGCGGCGTCGATGCCACCCGATCCGCACTGACTGTAGGCCGAGAGGCCGCCGAACGCGAGATGCAGGCCGGATTGACGGCGTTTCCGACCCTGACCTTGTCGGTTGAACGATGCGTCGCCGACCCACCGGAGGTGTCCGCTTTCTGGTGCATGGACGCCGTACACGAGGGCGTCTTCCTCGACATTCCGCCGACCCATAAGTCGGTGGCGGTCAGTGGCATGGGCTTGTTCACGATCCGAGACGGCCGGATCGTTCGGGGCGTGCACCTGTGGGACCTCGCGGGGTTCCTGCGTGCCGTAGAGCTACTCCCCGACCTGCCGAACGGCAATTCCGATTCGGTGACCTCGCTCCTCGCTCCGTTCGATCCATAGTCCCATGCACCGTCCCTCCGTCTATCTGATTGCCCTGGTCTTCGGCGCCGCGGGCACGGCCCACTTCGTATGGCCGTCGGCGTTCGCGCGCATCGTGCCGCCGTCCCTGCCCGCACCCCGCACGCTGGTGTACGTGAGTGGGGCCGCCGAAGTGCTGGGGGCTGTCGGCGTGCTGGTGCCGGGGCTGCGGCCCTACGCCGGGTGGGGACTCATTCTGCTCCTGCTGGCCGTCTTCCCCGCCAAATCAAATCCCAGTGTGGGTCCTCTACCTGCGTCTACCGCTTCAGTTCGTTCTCATCGGCTGGATCTACTGGGCTCTTGACCTGAGTTCTCCGGCATAGGGGTGTTGGACAGTGCTCGCCCACCCTGCCAGGACAGTGCGGGCGCATGGAGGCACGAGGGGAGGAAGGTCCTGGACATCTTTCCCCTTCCACACTTCCACCCGTCCACACCTCCGTTCCTAAAGCTACTCCTCCTGCTCGGTCGGCATCACGAGAAGCTCCTCCACGTCCACGTGCTCGGGGGCCGTCAGGGCATAATGGATGGTGTCCGCAATGTCCTCGGACTCCATCATCTGCATCTCGTCCTGAGCATCTTCCATCCCCGACAGGATGTCCTCATCGGTAATGGTATGGGGCAGCTCCGTGTCCACGGCGCCGGGCTCGATGCTCGTGACCCGGATGTTGTGCGAGGGCGCCAACTCGCTCCGCATCCGCTCCGACAGCGCCCGGACGAAGAACTTCGTGCCGGAGTAGACCGCGCTTCCGGGAAAGGTGCGGCGCCCGGCCACGGAGGAGATGTTGACGATGTGCCCCCGCGCCTGCTCCAACATGGCGGGCAGCACAGCCCCTACGGTATGGAGCACGCCCTTCACGTTCACGTCCACCATCTGCTCCCACTCGTCTTCGTGGAGGTTTTTCATGAGGGAGAGGGGCATGATGCCCGCATTGTTGACGAGCACGTCGATGCGTCCGAAGGCGTCGAGGGTCGCGTCGGCGAGGGTCTGTACCTGTGCCCGATCGGTCACGTCGGTGGGACAGACGATGGCCGTGCCGCCGTCCGCTTCGATGTCGTCGCGGAGCGATTCGAGGCGCTCCTCGCGGCGGGCGGCGAGGGCGACGGCGGCGCCTTCTTGGGCGAGCCGGTGCGCGGTGGCTTCGCCGATGCCGCTGGAGGCCCCGGTAATGATGGCGGCGGCGCCAGTCAGGTCAGTCATAAACGCAAAAAAGGGTTGTGATTGAGAAGTGAGAGGCTCGGGTCCCGATGCCGCAGCGACGGAGCAGCGCTCCGCAACAGGGATCGGGGGGCGATAGGAAGAGGGTCGTCGCCGGCGCCCGGTGTGACGGCGGACTGCCGTCGGCCAGTCGCGATCGCTTCCAAGGGATGGCGGCGGCCACTCCAAGCCACACGCCTGGAGTGCGACCGCACGTTTACGCGCTGGGGACTGCCGCGGCCTCCCGCTCTTTCTTTTCCTCCTGCTTCAGCTGTTGGTTGAGTTCGTACATTTCCCGTCGGCCCGAGTAGTAGTCGCCGTCGTAGCGGGCGAGCACCCGGTCGCTCGGCGGCCTGCCAAACGCGATGCCGACGAAGATGCCGACGATGGACAGCGCCAGTCCGATGACGCCGTAGGCCAGACCCGAGTTGGTAAGCCACGCTGGCAGCCAGCCCAGCATCTCATATTTGCCGAGGAAGAAGAACAGGAAGATCCCGACTGTGCCGAAGATGATGGCCAGGTACGCCGAGAGGGTCGTCGGCTTTTTGGAGAACGCGCTGAACGTGGCCACGGCCGTCGTCGCCGAGATGAGCGCGCTCGACAGGAAGTACATGTCGAACAGCCCCGGAAACTCGAACGCCCACAGCAGCGAGATGCCGATGAAGCCGGCCGTGACCGCCCGACCCGTGTTGAGGCGGGCCTGCCCACTTACATCGTA
>PXSY01000202.1 GCA_003023125.1 Bacteroidetes bacterium QH_10_64_19 | reverse complement strand
ACGGATCAGGCAGATTGCACGTTCGATGCTCCTCCCCGCTCCCTGCCCATTTCACGCGCCATTGGCCTCAGTGCGGACGGGCCTGGTCCAGCATGCGGCGAAGGGCTGCGCGCATGTCGTCGGACAGGATCGCCGCCCAGTGCTCCGGCGGCGCCGCGACGACCGTTTTTCGGGCGGACTGTGCCGGATGATCGAACCGCAGGAGGGCATGGTGCAGGGCAATTGCCCTCGTCTCGAGGGACGAGGCAGCGCCGTAGCGCTGATCACCCATCACCGGGTGCCCCCGGCGGGTGGCCTGGAGGCGGATTTGGTGCGGCCGACCGGTCTCGAGCTCCACCTGAAGCAGCGTCCGGTCGTTCTCGGACGCTAGCACCTGCCAGTCGAGCACAGCCCGCTTCCCGTCGGCGTGGTCGGGGTCGACGAGCCGGGGCTGCCGGTCGGGCTTGGCGATGTAGTCGGTCCAGGTGCCGATGCCCCGCAGCATGCCCTCCACCATTACCAGGTACCGCTTTTCCACCAGCCGCTCCCGAAACTGCCGAGACAGATGCTGGGCGGCATCCGAGGGGCGCCCCAGCACCATAATTCCCGACGCGGGACGGTCGAGCCGGTGCACCAGCCCCAGAAACGGATCATCGTCCGCCCCATCGGCAACCCGCTGTTTGCCGAGCGACACCACATCGGGGGCTCCCGTATGGTCGGCCTGCGCCAGCAGACCGGGGGGCTTATCGACGACCAGCACATGATCGTCCTGGTGGAGAATGTTCATGGATTAGACCATCGCGTGCAACTGCGATGCGAAATGCGTGCGGTCGACACGCAGAAGCTTGTCCCTACATTCGCGTTGGGCGGGGCTGAGCTGTGCGGGCCAGACCGTCCACGGACGCTGGACGAGGCTAGAGCCTGTCCGCCACGAGCGACGGCACCTCACGGAGCACCTCGTCAAGCTTCTCCGTGCGCCGCCCGCCGGCCGAGGCGAGGGAGGGACGTCCGCCGCCTCCGCCCCCAAGTCGCTCCCCCAGGGTGCCGACGAGCGCCCCGGCCTGAAGATCGCGCTCCGCGGTGAGATCGTCGCTCACTGTCGCCACGACGGAAACCTTCTCCCCCTCCGCCCCGGTCGTGCCGAGCACTCCCACACTGCCGGCCCCGAGCTTGTCGCGAAGCTGATGACCCAGGTCCTGCAACTCATCCGGGCGGGCGTCGTCGAGCCGGCCCGTAACCACGGCAACCCCGTCGACCTCTGTGGCCCGGTCCGCGATGAACGCGTCGAGCCGGTCGGCAAGTTGACGGCGGCGGAGCTGCTCCACCTCCGCCTCCAGCCGATCGCGCTCGTCCTGCAGTTCGGCGATGGCGTCCGGCAGGGGCGCCTGCAGCGAGCGGAACTGACGGCGCGCCTGCATCAGCTCGTCGAGCTTCGACTCGACGTGCTCCAGAGCGGCTTCTCCGGCCACGGCCTCCACCCGACGCACCCCCGAGGCCACCGATCCCTCGGATAAGAAGCGAAACAGCCCAACCTCGCCGGTGGCCTCAACATGCGTGCCCCCGCAGAGCTCCATGCTGAAATCGGGGTCGAACGAAATGACACGAACCTGCTCGCCGTACTGCTCGTCGAAGAGGGCCATCGCGCCGCGGTCGAGGGCCTCATCGATGGGCACCTCACGCTCTTCCTGCTTCGGGATGTTGCGCTGGATGACCGCATTGATCCGATGCTCCATGTCCCGGAGCGTCGCTTCGTCGACGGCACTGAAGTGGCTGAAGTCGAACCGCAAGCGGTCCGGCGCCACGAGCGATCCCTTCTGCTGCACGTGATCGCCCAAGGTGTCGCGGAGCACGGCGTGCATCAGGTGAGTCGCGGTGTGATGCGCGCGAATGCGCCGGCGACGCTCCGTGTCCACCTCGGCCCGCACCGGGCCGCTCAAGGTCTCCGGAAGAGCGTCTACCGCGTGGGCGATGCGGTCGCCTTCATGCTGAGTGTCCAGCACTGGCACCTTCTCCCCCCCGATGGTGAGCGTACCGGTGTCGCCCACCTGTCCCCCGGCTTCGGCGTAGAACGGTGTATGACTGAGTTCCACCTCATATCGGGGATCCCCATCTGCGTCCATGCGGCGAACGGCTCGAATCTCTACCTCCTCCACGACCTCCCGATCGTACCCGACAAACTCGGAGGACGGCGATCCCTCCGCGACGGGCTGCCACGCGTGGGCCGACGGCTGTTGGCCCTGGTCCATCTTAAAGTCCGAGGCCGCCCGGGCCCGCTCCTGCTGACGCGCCATAAGATTCTCGTAGCTCCCCATGTCGACCGATAGGCCACGCTCGCGAGCCATAAGCCGGGTCAGGTCGATTGGGAAGCCGTACGTATCATGCAGCAGAAACGCCACCTGTCCGGGGAGCGTCCCGTCCCGCGCCACGCGGGCGAAGTCGCGAAGGATCGTGCTCCGGTCGTCCGCATCGACGTACGCCTTCTCCAGCAGGTCCATCGCCCGCCGGTCTTGCTGGAGCTCCCCAATCAACCGATCGGTCACCTCGCCGTCTTTCTCGCGGAAGCTCGTCACGTAGGGCGCGACCCGCTCGAAGAACTCGATGCCCGTGCCGAGCGTCTCCAGGAAGCTCTCCTCCTCGGACCGAATGGCCTGCTCGATGTACGACTGCTGCTCCACGAGCCCGTCGAACTGGCCGCCCATTTTCTCCACGAGTGGGTCGACCAACCGGTGCAGGAAGGGCTCTTCAAGCTCCAGCGTTTCGTACCCGTAGCGGACGGCGCGCCGCAGGATGCGCCGAATGACGTAGCCCCGCCCCTCGTTGCTCGGCATCACCCCGTCGGAAATCGCGAAGGCGATGGCGCGAATGTGGTCGGCCACCACGCGGAGAGCGATGCGTGCCTGCTCGCGCTCCTCCTCGTCTCGGATGCGGAGAGCATCGTACCCCTGCACCTTCTCCCGGGGCGAGAGATCGGCAATCGACTGCAGGAGCGGGGCAAAGAGGTCGGTGTCGTAGGTCGACTCTTCTCCCTGTAGCACGGCCACCATCCGCTCGAAGCCCATACCCGTGTCCACGTGCTGGTCTTCGAGCGGCTCCAGGCCCCCATCGGACTGGGCGTTGTACTGGATGAACACCAGATTCCACAGCTCCATGACCTGCGGGTGGTCGGCGTTTACGAGGGCGCGGCCGGGCGTCTCCCGGCGCGCATCGTCGGGACGCAGGTCGACGTGAATCTCCGAGCACGGCCCGCACGGGCCGGTGTCCCCCATCATCCAGAAGTTTTCTTTCGACGGCTCGTACAGGACTCGGTCCTCCGGAAGCGGGGTTTTCGATAGCCAGAGATCATAGGCCTCCTTGTCGGCATCCAGCCCGAAGTCGGCATCCCCTTCGTGGACGGTGGCGTACAGGCGCTCCGGAGCGAGTCCCCACCGGTCCACCAGCAACTCCCAGGCCCACGCGATGGCCTCGGCCTTAAAGTAGTCCCCGAAACTCCAGTTGCCCAGCATTTCGAAGAACGTGTGGTGGTAGGTGTCGTGGCCCACCTCCTCCAGGTCGTTGTGCTTGCCGGACACCCGCAGGCACTTCTGGGTGTCGACCGCCCGCGAGTAGGGACGCCGTCCGGTGCCCAGGAACACGTCCTTGAACTGGTTCATCCCGGCATTGGTAAAGAGCAGTGTGCCATCGCCCTCCGGCACGAGCGACGCACTGGGAACGACCTCGTGCCCCTTTTCCTCAAAAAACTGCAGAAAGTCTCGCCGAATCTCCTCAGAGGTGCGAGACGGATCGACGGTGGATTGGAGGTGTGGATGCATCGAAGCGTTGGCCATTCGGTTCTCAGTCCGTGCGAGCGTACGTGGAACAGTGTGGTTTGGCGCGTCCCCGCCAGCAGATTAGGGCCGTTTCCACGGGGATGATTCGTGTACGGCTGAGGAGGAGAAGGATTCCAGCGACCGACCCTGCCTCCATTGTAACTCTCAGGTCGGCACCATCTCCAATCTAATCCCGTAAGGCATAGTGCTAGTCGACAATGGTACGAATTGCGGGCTACCATCCGTTTATGACTGAGGATTCGGGCACTCCCATCTGCCCGAAGCACGACTCAAAGATCCCGCGCTCTCTTCACGACCGCATTCTACTGATCCTCCATGAGCACGAAAGGCAAAGTTTCTCTCGCTGTAGTCATCGGCAGTGCCTTCATCGCGGGCATTCTCTTCGCGACCGCCGGCGCCAACCTCTTCGGGGCCGGCGAGACCGTGGGGACTTCGAGCCAGGCCGCCAATCTTGACGGGTCCACGGCTGTAGAGCAGTCGGTTGGTAGCACGCCCCGCGAGTTTGAGACGGCGTTTTCGGAGGTGGCCGAGTCCGTGAACCCTGCCGTCGTGCAAATTCGTGCAGAGAAGGAGGTGGAGCGACGCATGCGAAATCCGTTTGAAGGCACTCCATTCGAGCGTTTCTTCGGCCAGCCGGGTCCGTCCGAGCCCGACGTGCGGCAAGGTCTGGGATCGGGCGTGATTGTGCGCTCCGACGGGCACATCATCACCAACAATCACGTGGTGGAAGATGCCCAGCGGCTGAGCGTCCAGACGAAAGACGGAACGCAGTACGACGCGGAAGTCATCGGGACCGATTCCTACAGTGATCTCGCTGTCCTTGACGTAGACGCGAGTAACCTCAAAGCCGTCAGCTTCGGCAATTCCGAGCAACTGAACGTGGGACAGTGGGTAATGGCAATTGGCTCCCCGCTCAGCCCTCAACTCAACAATAGCGTGACCGCGGGCATCGTTAGTGCACTCGGCCGTCTGCAGGCCAGTCCACAGCGCAGTCGGAATCCCGAGCAGGGCAGCGGCGTGCACAACTTCATTCAGACCGATGCGGCCATCAACCCAGGGAACTCCGGCGGTCCACTGGTCAACCTTCAGGGAGAGCTTGTCGGCATCAACACCGCCATCGCGTCTCGGTCCGGAGGGAATCAGGGCATTGGATTTGCAATCCCGGTCAACACCGTCGAGCGCGTAGCGACGCAGATTATCGAAGAGGGCGACGTGCAGCGGGCGTATCTGGGCATTCGCTATCGGGGCGCTCCGCAGAACCTCATCAAGAACGAAGACCTGCCGCAGGGCTCTGCGGTTGTCTCGCAGGTTCAAAGCGAAACCCCCGCCGCCGAAGCGGGGCTTCAGGCCGGCGACATCATCGTTGCGATTGGGGAGGAGCCCCTTGACGATTACCTACAGCTCGGGAACCAGATCGCAAGCATGCAGCCCGGCGACGAGGTCTCTCTCCGCATCAATCGTGACGGGGACACGATGGACCTTACCGTAACTCTGGGTGCACGGGACAACATGACGACGGCCTCTGCGGACCAGAGCTCTGGAGACGCCCCCTCGTCCCCGGAGGATGATGCCGAACACACGTCCGACCCGCCGCCCTCCTCCCCCGCAGAGTCTTCCGCCGGGCCCGCTGCCTCAGATGCGGCGACGAGTCCACAGGCAGCCTCCGCCCCCCTCCAATCGGACCCCCCGCCCGAACTAGGCCCCGACGACCGGCCCGTCCGTCGCAACGACTTGTTTCGTCCAGAGGGCCCGCCCGCCGCCGACCCCACTAATCGAGACGCCCCCCCGGACCAGGACGATTCCCCGGACCGGGACGATGCGTCGGACCCGGAGCAGTCGGCGGTGGAGGAGACCCGTCCGGAGGCCCCCGGGGCCCAGGCGTCGCCCTCGTCTACGTCGTCCGAGAGCGCCCCGCCAGCGTCCTCGCCCCCGTCTTCCTCCGATGCCTCCTCAGCCCCCGACGAGCCCGAGTCGCCGGACTCGACGGAGGCGGACCCGTCGCGCGACCCGCTTGAGGAGGACGTATCGATGACGGTGCAGGAACAGGTGGAGGAAGAGACGACCGACGAGATTGAGCGCCCCGCGGAGGCCCCTGAGGACTTCGAGTACGAACCGCCTTCGCTGGAGCTGCTTGAGGAAGCGACCCAGAGCGATCCCTCGGTGGACCGCGAGGAGCTGGAGGAAAACAAGCGGATTCTTCTCGACAAGCTCGACATGTACAACATCGAGATCGAGGAGATCAACGCCGTGGTGGGGCCCACGGTGACGCGCTATGAGCTGACCCCGGCGCCCGGCATCAAAGTGAGCCGCATCGAGTCGCTTGAAGACGACCTGGCGATGGCGATGGCCGCCCCCGGCATTCGAATCATCGCCCCCATTCCGGGCAAGTCCGCCGTGGGGGTCGAGATCCCGAACCGGAACCGGGAGCTGGTTCGCCTCCGCGACATCATCAGCACCACCAAGTTCCAGGACACCGATCTCGAGTTGCCGCTGCCGCTCGGCAAAACCATTGAGGGGGAGGTGTACCTCGACGACCTCACGACGATGCCCCACCTGCTCATCGCCGGGGCCACCGGCTCCGGCAAATCCGTGGGGCTGAACGCCATCATCACAGGGCTCATCTACGCCTGCCACCCGGCGAACCTGCGATTCGTGATCATCGACCCGAAGAAGATTGAGCTGCAGCAGTACACGGCGCTCGAAACCCAATTCGTGGCGGTGCCCGAGGACATCGACCAGACCGTCATCACGGACGTGGACGAGGCCGCCGGGGTTCTCAAGAGCGTGGAGCGGGAAATGGAGGAGCGCTACGACCTTCTCTCGGACGCGAAGGTGCGCAACATCAATGGCTACAACGAGAAGTTTCAGTCCGGCGAGCTCGATCCCACCGAGGGTCACCGGCATATGCCGTACCTCGTGGTGGTGGTCGACGAGTTGGCGGACCTGATGATGGCGGCCGGGGACGACGTCGAGGGCCCGATTTCGCGGCTCGCGCAGATGGCCCGGGCCGTGGGCATCCACCTGATCCTGGCCACGCAGCGGCCGTCGGTGGACGTCATCACCGGGGTCATCAAGGCCAACTTCCCCTCCCGGGTCGCGTTCGAGGTGGCCTCGCGGGTCGACTCCCGAACCATTCTGGATCAGGGTGGGGCCGAGGACCTCGTGGGCAACGGGGACATGCTGTTCCTCAGCGGCAGCGACCTGAAGCGGTTGCAGGGTCCGTTCGTGAGTGTCGAGGAGGTGGAAACCGTCGTGGAGTACGTGGCCGACCAGCCGGGCGTGACCGCCTACACGCTGCCCTCTCTGCAAGATGCCGGCCACGGCCCCGACGAGACGCTCGGCGTGGAGGACACCGACGACAAGTTCGAGGAAGCTGCCCGTGTGATCGTGCGCCGCCAGCAGGGGTCCGTCTCGCTGCTGCAGCGTAAGCTCGCCGTCGGCTACACGCGGGCGGCCCGCATCGTGGATCAACTGGAAGAGGCCGGCATTGTCGGTCCTTTCAACGGCACCAAGGCTCGCGACGTCCTCGTGGACGACGAACAAGAACTCGACGACCTGTTGCATGGGGAAGAGACTGAGGAGGAAGCCCCCGAGGACGGATAGTGCGCGCCCCTGCAAGTACGTGCTCCGAAATACGCAGGTCGGAGCGCCCCTCAGCTCTCCCCGAGAACGTCACCCCCGTACCACTCACTTCAGCATCGACGCATGCAGTCGTCTTTTCCCACCATTGGCATTCTCGGCGGCGGCCAGCTCGGCAAAATGATGGCGGCCGAGGCCGTGCGGATGGGCATCCCTCCCAAGCTCCTCTCCCCAAAGGACGCCGGGCCGATGCGCCCGTACAGCGAGACGCACGTCGGCGATTGGACGGATCCGGATGTCCTTCGGCCCTTCATGGCGGACTGCGACGTGGTCACGGTCGAGAGTGAATGGGCGCCAGCTGAGGAAGCCTCTAAGGTATTGCCCAACAAGGTTTCACTGTGGCCTTCGACGCGGACGCTATCGCTCATCAAAGACAAGGGCGTCCAGAAACAGCACCTCTCCGACGCCGGCTGTCCAGTGCCGGAG
>PXSY01000248.1 GCA_003023125.1 Bacteroidetes bacterium QH_10_64_19 | reverse complement strand
AGAGTTCCGGAACGGGGCCTCGTAGGAGTTCTGGCCGTTATTGCCGGCCGAGGAAAAATAGAGAACACCGTCGTCCACTACGTCATCCACGGCGTTCGATATTGGCCCGTCCTGGTAGAACGGCGCTGCAAAGTACCGGATGTCGTCGACGATCACCGTACATCCGACACTCGCCAATTCACGTATATTGGAGGCAAAATTTGCAATACCCGTGTTAGCGGTATGAAACCCCAATGCGGCTCCGGGCACAACGTCGTGGATGAGCTGAAGCATCGCTCGACCTTCATCACTGGGAGGTAAAATTCCGTTCTCAGGATCGGAGCGCACGTCAACGGGAGTCGTGTTTCCTTCAGGGTTATCCTGACCCGGTAGATCACCGGATTGAATATCGTCGGAGGCCGACGTAGGTGCTGCATCGTCCTGATTGTATGTGTTTGAAAGAACACACACCTTTTGCCCGTTTCCATTCAGTCCAGTTTGCTGGCGCACCTGATAAGTAGCGTGGGCGGTGTCGGCCTCCGACCCGACGCTGCCTGCGTAGGTACGGGCGTAGGACGGCATCGCTCCCCGGAGTGACGGAAGAGAAGCGGCCTCTTTGATCGACGAAATGTGCAGACGCCCCGACACCACGTTCCCCGCCGTCGCCCCATTCTCGAATCCAAGGCCTCGCAGATCCGCGAGCAGGCGGGACGCGTTCTCCGACGCAACGGCCTCGATGGTCACGAACCGTCCGTCCGAAGAAAGGGGCGAATGGGTCCGTCCGACGCCCCGTCGTCGATCCCCGTTGGCCGCCTTCATCCGAGGCCCCGACGAGGCGTTCCGAAGGGCCTGGACGCCGGCCGAACCGGTCGCCCGGAACTGGTGGTGCAACACGGCCAGCTCCAGTCCGACCGATGACAGCGGGCCGTCGGTCTTCGCCTGCCCCGGCCCGGCCACGTCAGACCGGGCCGCCTGCAGGACGCCGGGGGACGTTTCGGTCACGTTGAGCATTCCAACCGCACGGACGGGCTCCGAGTCATCCTGCCCGAAGGCCTCCGCACCTCCACTGAGGCAAAGCAGGCCTCCGATGAGCGCGACAATCAGTATGGACACTCGATGCATCGAGACTGTATGCGTTCATTCAAAAAATCGGTGTTCGGAAGTCGTTCGTGGCTCCCGTTGCGAACTCGGGGGACAACGCGTGAAAGCGAAGCAGTGCTACTGGAGGACAATCATTTTCTGCGTCTGTTCCAGTCCCCGCTCTCCCCGCAGACGGACAAAGTACATGCCACTGGCCCACTGGTGTACGTCAATCGAGAGGGACGTGGGAGCGTCCGCCCGGACCGCCCGCTGTTCGGTATATACCTGTTTCCCGAGCGCATCGTACACCTCGACCGTGACAGACTGGGACTGGCGGGCCGTGAGGGCCCCAGCACGTAGATGTCCCTCTTAAAGTCAATCTCTACCTCCCGGGAAGGGCTTTCTACAGCGTTTCCCCGGTCGTCTTCGGCCGTGACCCGGTATTCATACTGCCCTGGCGTTTGCCGTGCGGCCGTGTATCGCTGCTCCTGCGTTTCCTCCACCGGTCCCTCCTGCGCAACTGTGGCGACCGTCTCAAACTCTCCCCCTCGTCCCGTCCGCCGCTCAACCCGATAGCGAACGTCCGACGAAGTGCCTGCCGGGACGACCCAGGAGAAATCAATCGCTCCTCGCTCCTGCTCATCGCGCGCCGTGACGCTCAGGGTGATGTCCTGGGCATTGACCGTATCCCGCACCACCTCTGGGGAGGTCTCGGTGGTTCCATCCGATCGGACCCACCGCAGGCGAAACGCAAATGCCCCAATTCCCAGATCTTCAACGGTGATTGTCCGCCCGCTCACCTCGGAGGCCTCCACGCGCTTGGCCGGCTGGAACGATTCGTCGAAGTACTTGCGGTCGACCACATACTCCTGGATATTCGCATCCGCTTGCTCTTCCCACGAGAGGGCCAGACTTCCGGATCGCTCCTCGACCTCCTGGACCTGAACGGCGAACAGGTCCCGGAAGTATTGCTGACAGCCCGGCCCGAGCGGCCATCCCATGTCTCGAAACTGGCCGCACATGATGGGTCCTGGCCGGCGGTTCGTCTCCGCCTGGTTGATGGCTGGGGTCATGAGCGCATTCCGTGTTTCGAAGGGGTACGCGTTCTCATCCAAGTGGGCGATGCTCGATCCCCGCCGGAACGAGGAGGGGGCGTAAATTTTGGGCAGGGGCGGCCCGTCCCCGAGGGCCGCGGTTGCCGCCGATGCGCCGCCCTCGAAGAAAAGGCGACCACTCGTCAGCGCCTCCCCCAGCGCGCCCGAGGGATTTGAAAAGTCCTCCTCATTCGTCAGGGTCAACAGTGAGCCGTCTGCCTGCTCCTCCACGACCTGCCGATCGTAGATCCCCACCACGCGGTTTCCTTCCACGGTCTCGGAAAAGTACTCGCCCTGGTCCTGATCGTTGAGTGAAAACAGATCCAGGTAATTAAGGCCATGGCCAATTTCGTGGAGGGCCACCGATGTAAAGTCAATCGTGCCGTCGGGGGCATCGCCCTCCCCAAAGTGCCAGTCGTCACGCTCACGATTGGCCCGGACGATGATGTCCACCTGCTGCGGCCCAGCAGGGTCTTCCCCGAGGATGGCACCCGCGAGGGCGTCCCCGACGACGGCGTCGGGCTGGTCGTCGCCCGTAGCATCTACTCTGTAAAAATTATTCGGACCGGCTGCCGCGAGGACTCTCGACCCCAGTGATTCAAAAGACGCCCGAATTTGAATTGGAACGGGCGACGAGATGTGTGTCTCCCAGATCTCAGCGGCCCGGTCGAAGGCCGTCCGGGCCTCAGAGGTAAAATTCTCTCCGTACTCGACATTGATCGTCGCGGTGGCCGTTTTGCTCCGCTTTCGATTGGGCCTGTGGCTCACGAACGCATTCACTGCTCGCTTTCGGAGGCCACAGTCCTGGTACCGCTCCGTACCCAAGACTTGTTTATGGGATATGGGATCGCCGACGATCTGCGGGGACTCCTGGGCGGACACCGTCCCGACCTGAAGCGCGAAGAAAATCGTGCCGACGCAGAGCCCGACCAGCACGGAGCGAAAGCAAATCATGCGTTGCGTACTCAATCCGGAACGTGCATGGGAATCGAACCAGGGATTCGGACGGCTTCCTCTGAGCGAACGCTCACGGTTGGCATGCATGGGCTCGTTATCTCCCAAACGTGTAATTCAGCCCAAGCGAAAACGGGAAGACCGCTACGGCGTTCTCCTTCGCCCCCGGTAGGCTCCCCGCGGCGCGGATCTCTCCGGTAAGCAAAAGATTGCCCACGAGCGGCATCGTTGCCCCAAACCCGACGTCGCCCCCGGCATCTGTGACTGCCACGTCCGTAAACTGCCCCTCGCGACCGCTCGAATCCGTCCCACTGACCTCATCAAACGTCGTGCGCACGGCCCCCAACCCCACCAAAAAGTATGGATTGATGCGCCCTACGGACGTGAGCGTAATTTGGCCCTCGAACGAAAGACCACGGAGCCGTCCGTCTGGCTGATTTGAGAAGTCGAACTCAAATTCTCCATCCATATTGGACTGCTGGGCCCGCAGGCGTGCTTCCAGATCAAAGTTGTCCGAAAGCGTCCACACGAGTCCGATAGCCCCATACATGTGAGCCCCGGACTTGGTGTCAATTGTCGTCTGCCCCTCTTGCCCACCCAGGGTTCCCGTCGTGGTGACGTCCGACGAGGGGAAGGCCCACCCGCCCCCAACCTCCGCGCGGAACTGCTGGGCCTCCACACTGCGTGCTCCCCAGGCCAGGGCGAGAAAGAGCAAGAGACCCGCGGAGATTTGACCGATGCGCATAGAAG
>PXSY01000247.1 GCA_003023125.1 Bacteroidetes bacterium QH_10_64_19 | reverse complement strand
CCGATTCTTCCTCACCACCCATCTGGGGCCGGATGGGGACGCCGTCGGGTCGCAACTGGCTCTCGGGTGGTTTTTGGAGAAATTCGGGAAGACGGCCTCGATGATCAATAGTGACGAGATGGATTACAATCTCGACTGGATGCCCGGGGTGGATCAAATCGAGGTTTTCGACAACTCCCTGCCACAGCACGAAGCGCTCGCCGAGTCGGAAGTCGCGTTCGTCCTCGACACCAACGACGAGGAGCGCATCGGCAAGGTCGGATCGCTCGTGCGGGATGCCGACGCCACCACTGTGCTTATCGACCATCATCTCGATCCGGAGCAGTGGTTCGAGGTCTCGTTCGTCCGCGACTCGGCAGCGGCCACTGGGGAGCTGGTTTATGAAGTCATCGACGAACTCGACCCCGGACTCATCGACGAAAAGATTGCGACGGCGCTCTACACGGCGATCATGACCGATACCGGTTCCTTCCGCTACAGCAGCGTGACGCCGGACCTCCATCGCGTCGTGGCGGACATTCTGGAGCGGGGGGGCATCGAGCCGGCCCTCATCCACGAGAGCATCTACGATCGGAAATCGATGCCGGGACTGCGGCTCCTCGGCCGCATGCTGAACCGCATTCGGCTCCGCTACAACGGCCAACTCGGCTATTCGGTGGTCACACAGCGGATGGTAGAAGACACGGGCGCAAGCTGGGATGACAAGCAGGGGTTTGTCAACTACGTGCTCTCCATTGAAGGGGTGAAAACAGCGCTTCTCTTTTCCGAGACCGACGATGGGTCCAAGATCAGCTTCCGCTCGGAAGCAGATGTCCGCGTGGACGAGTGGGCCCGCCATTTTGACGGGGGCGGACATCGGAACGCAGCGGGGGCGTACGTGAAGCGCCCGACGTTCGAAAAAACCATCGAGGCCGTCATCGATGCGGCCTCGGACTACATTTCTTTTGAGCCACGGCACGCCCCGGACGATGAACTCTCGCCCGAAGACCGGTCCTATCTTGAGTCTTTGCTCGATGGCACCTCGGATCCGCAGTAGGAGCGTGAGGCAGCCTGGCGTACTCTGTGAAGTGCAAGAGAACACTGGATTTAGCGTGCGGCTGCCGGTCGGTATCCCTGGAAACCACCACTGTGTCCACCAAGCAGGCCCGACATCCTGCTGCGTTTCCCTTTGACTGTATTCTCGAACGAACCGAACAGGTCATGCGCATTCAGCGACCGACGTTTCAGCGTCCCGAACCGCCCGCTCCGAATGGCGCCCCCACGCGGGTGGCCATCACTCTTGGAGATCCCAATGGCATTGGGCCCGAGGTGGTACTCAAGAGCCTCCACGACCCTGGTTTGATGCCGTCGATGACGCCGGTGCTGATCGGATCGGCCCATGTGCTTCGGGTGCACGCCGACGTGCTGGGGTTTTCGGACCTGGATATCCACGTCGTCGATGAGGTGCCGGATGAGGTGCCACACGGGGACGTTGCTCTGCTCGACGTGGCCGATGACACGGAGCCGCCGGTCATGTTCGGGTCCGTATCGCCTGAGGGCGGTCGTCTCGCGATGCGGGCCGTGGATCGGGCCGTGGAGGCGTGTATGGCCGGAACTGTCGACGCCATGGTGACGGCGCCGATCTCGAAGGATGCCGTGCAGCGGGCAGGCTACGACGTGCCGGGGCATACGGAATACATCGCCCAGCAGACGGACAGTCCCCGTCCGACGATGATGATGGTGGCCGGGGGGCTCCGCGTGGGGCTTGTGACGAGCCACATCCCGCTCTCGGAGGTGCCAGCGGCCGTGACGGAGGAGGCCATTCTCGAGAAGCTTCGCGTGATCGACGCTTCCCTGCGTGACGACTTTGCCATCGAACAACCTGAAATTGCGGTCTTCGGGCTCAATCCACATGCCGGCGAGGCCGGAGCGTTTGGGCCGAAGGAAGAAGAAGTGATTGTTCCGGCCCTGCAGGCCGCCCGACAAGAGGGGTTTCGGGTGGACGGACCGCTCGCGGCGGACGGATTTTTCGGGACCCAACTCGATTCGGGGTTCGATGCGGCCCTGGCAATGTATCACGACCAGGGACTGGTGCCCTTCAAGGCCCTCGCCTTCGACCACGGTGTCAACTACACGGCAGGCTTACCCATCGTCCGCACCTCGCCCGACCACGGCACAGCGTACGGGATTGCCGGCAAAGGCATGGCCCTTCCGGGAAGCACCCGCAACGCGCTCGAACTTGCCGTCGCGATTGCACGGCCAAACCGACCCCGTAGACGCGAATCATCCTCCGCCCCGCCGGGCCTATCCCTCCGATCCGCGGTCTGGGGACGGGCGGCTGTGACCAGGAGGGGACAGAATGCTCGCGCGCGATGGGTTCAGTACACGCCTCCTCGGACTGTGGGCCGGTAGATTTCGCTGCTTTCGACGTGTTGTGTTGCCTGTGATCGATTTCGAAAACGTCTCCGTCTCTTTCCCGCTCCCGAGTGGAGAGCACCGCTCTGTCTTGGAGAAGGTCTCCTTTCACATCGATCCTTCAGAAAAGTCCTATTTGGTAGGGCCCACGGGCAGTGGGAAAAGCACCATCTTGCGTCTCCTCTACATGGATCTGTTTCCTGACTCTGGGGTCGTGCAGATCGGCGACTACCGATCCAGTCGCATCGAGGAGGACGAGATCCCCCATCTACGCCGCTCGCTCGGGGTCGTCTTTCAGGATTTTCAGCTCCTTCCGGACCGGAACGCGTACGAGAACGTCGCCTTTGCGCTCCACGCTACGGGAACGTCGGAGTCGGAAGTAAAGAGTCGGGTCACGAAGGCGCTTGGCCGCGTGGGGCTTACCAACAAACGTCACAATTATCCCCATGAATTGTCGGGGGGCGAGCAGCAGCGCGTAGTCATTGCGCGAGCCATTGCGAACGATCCGTGGGTGCTCCTCGCTGACGAGCCCACCGGCAATCTTGATCCGGCCGTGGCCGATGAGATCCACGAGCTTCTGCTCGACCTGCATCGCCAGGGCATGACCCTCTTCATGGCGACCCACGACCACCGCCTCGTCAAGTCGTATCCCGCCCGTACGCTCGCCCTGATGAATGGGCAGGTGGTCGAGATTGACCCGGAGACGCTGTGAGCAGGCGCGCCGGACGGTACCATGCTTATTGGGGAGGACTTTCGGAGGGAGCTACCATTCCCATCTCTTCATCGACCTCTGGAATACAGAGACGCGCGTCGTTGCGGCCGAGGCGATTGTGACGGTATTGAAATACTTTAGGGCGTCGTAAAACTCCGTCCCATCGGCTGTGCTTGCTATCATCAGTCCGATTTTTCCCCGCAGACCTACTGTTCGTTCTGATGTCTGTCGTCCGTTCCGTCCTCCGCGTCAGTAGCGATGTCTTCGACAGATTTGAAGAATGGTGGGAAGGGCCGCAGGCCCGCCGCATCGTAGCGGTTGCCCTCGTCGGGGGTTTTTTGGGATCTCTGGCGGGCATCCAGCTCGGTCGGATGGGATGGGTGCCCGCCCCGGTCGCCGAGTCGATGTCGACCAACCACTTCAAGGCAATCGACGTCGCGTTCACGCTATTCTTGTTCGTCGAGCTCATCGGCCTGGTTGTAGGGCTCGCCACCAGCGTAGCCGATACGGCAGGCAAGCAGTTCGAGGTGTTCTCGCTGATCTTGCTCCGCCGCTCCTTCAAAGAGTTGGTAGAGTTTGAGGAAGAACCCATCCAATGGGGCGTCAACGAGGGGCTTGAGGCTGTTCAGTTCCTCGTTGTTGACGCCACGGCGGCCCTCCTCATCTTTCTGACGCTGGGCCTCTTTTACACGATTCAAGAGCGTGAGTCCATCACTCAGACGCAGCGCGAAGAGTACTACTTCGTCGGGCAGAAGAAGCTCATTTCGAATGTCCTGCTTCTGGTCCTATTCGGGATGGGCGGATACGCCGTCTTCGGGGGCGTGCTGGGCGGAGAATCGATCCCGTTCTTCAACGCATTCTACACGATTCTCATCTTCAGTGACATTCTCATCGTCCTGATTTCGCTCCGGTACAGCGCCACGTACCACGTGGTCTTTCGCAACTCGGGCTTCGCGGCGGCCACAGTCATGATTCGGTTGGCGCTGTCGGGGCCCCGATACCTTGGGGCCGCGCTGGGGGTGGGGGCCGCACTGTTCAATCTTGGGGTCGCGGCGGCGTACCGATACGTAGCCCCGGCGGCGGAGTCGTCCCGGCAGCGGCGTCTTGATCGGGAGAGTGCGGGTCCCAAGGTGCCTGGCACTGAGGCAGAGCCAGAGGAACAGGACCCGACGCATTCGGAGGACGCGGAGACGCTGTCCTCC
>PXSY01000246.1 GCA_003023125.1 Bacteroidetes bacterium QH_10_64_19 | reverse complement strand
CCCCGGTGCGCCGCATCGCACACCCCGTCTACGAGCGGTTTGGAGAATCCGTCCCGAAGACAGAGGCACGGGCCGCGCTCGACCTGCCCGACGACGTGCCAGTGTGTCTCTTCTTCGGTTTCGTCCGCGAGTACAAAGGGCTGCATGTCCTCCTGAAGGCCCTGCCCGAGGCATTGGAACAGCTGCCCAACCTCCACCTCGTCGTCGCCGGGGAGCCCTACGATGATCCGGAGCGATACCATCGCCTCATCCGTGAGCATAACGTGGCCGACCGCGTCCACTGGCACGACGCGTACATCCCGTCGGGCGATGTGCCCGCGTATTTCTGCGCCGCCGACCTGGTGGTCCAGCCATACGTCTCGGCCACGCAGAGCGGCGTCGCGCAGATCGCCACCCACTTCGAGCGGCCCATGGTCCTCACCGACGTGGGAGGACTCGCGGAAACCGTTCCGCACGAGGAGGCAGGATTCGTGGTGCCGCGGTGCCGCCGGAGGATCCCCCTGCGCTGGCCGACGCCATCGTCCGCTTCTTCCGGGAGGACTGGGCAGATCGCCTCGGGGACGGGGTGCGCGAGCGCAGACATGCACAGCAGCCCGAGCGCCTCTTCGAAGCAATTGAGGGCCTCCTACCTGGAAGGACGAACTGAATAACTGCATGTGGGACTTGGCCGATTCGTGTGGAGGAAAACACGCGACTGGCAATGTGTTACCGATGTCCCGGAACACCTGTTAAGGATGTCTCCGAACAGGTGCAAAAGAACTCCCGGGTCTGTATAACCTCCAGGCGCTCATACGCATTCTGTGGAGTTTCTGCGATTTACCGCCAGCGGATCGGCCCGACCGTATCATCTCTGTGCCGCCTTCTTTAGAATCAATCTAAACAAGACCGCTATTCCCGAAATTCACCGTTCCTAACGACAATGAAACGACTTCTCACCTTCGGCCTCGCCTGCACCCTGGTTCTATCACTGCTCGGGTGTGGTGGGGAGCAGGACGAACTCGTCATCTACTCCGGCCGCAGCAAGGCCCTCGTCGATTCGCTCGTGCAGCAGTACCGGCAGCAGGCCGACGTGCCGGTGCGCGTGAAGTACGGCACCGACTCACAACTGCTGGCGGCCCTCCAGGAGGAGGGGGACCAGAGCCCGGCCGATGTATTCTGGGCCAACACGACGGGCGCGCTCAGCAACGCAGTGGACAATGGGATGCTATCCTCTCTGCCCGACACGCTCGTAAATCGGGCTGCCCGCTTCGCGCCGTCGAACCAGCGATGGGTGCCCGTTACGACGCGCTTCCGCGTGCTCGCTTACAACAGCGACGCAGTGAGTCCGGAGGATCTACCGGACTCAATAGTCGACTTGCCCAATCACTCCGAGTTCGAGGGACGTGTTGGATGGACCCCGGCGTACTCGAGCTACCAGGATTTTGTGACGGCGCTCCGCGTGACAAAGGGAGAGGAAGCAGCGCGCACATGGTTGGAAGAAATGCAGGAGCTGAATCCGAAGGCATGGGCCTCTAACACGCCGATGGTACGGGCCCTAGAGGCCGGAGAAATCGACGTGGCGCTGACAAATCACTACTACGTCATGCGCCTCAAGTACGGCGGGGCCGAGGGCGAGTATGAGGAAGAGGAGGAAGAAGGAAGCGAGCATGAAGAGGAGCACGAGGAAGACGCCGCGTCGCGTGCCTCAGCGCCGGTGGAGATGTATCACTTTGCCGATGGGGATTTGGGCAATCTTGCTCTCGTGACGGGCGCTGGCGCTCTGCAGACGAGTGACCAGTCCGAGGCGGCCCACCAGTTCCTTCGATTCTTGCTCTCGGAGCCGGCGCAGTCATTCGCCGCCACTCGCGTGAACGAGTATCCCGTGGTGCCGGGCACGCAGGTTCCGGAGTACATGATGCCGGTAGAGAAGGCCCTCAAGCTGAGTCCGGAGTTTGAGCTGGCGCAGCTGCAAGACATGGATCCGACGCTCGAACTGCTGCGGGATGTCGGTGCGCTCTAATGTATGGGCGTGATTGCGTTTGGGCGTATGGGCGTGAACATGTCGAAATTGGTAACGCCCGCGGTACTCCTGAGCGGTAGATTGCTCGCGAACGCTCAAACGTCCGGATGCCTACGCTCCAGGACGCTCGCACGCCCCCGTATGAGGTTCTCTCAGGTCTTAGAAGTGATCCGGTCCCGATGGTACGTGGCGATTCCCGTTGCCGTCGTCGTGGGGGGCGTGCTTATTCCGCTGGCGTATTTGCTTCTTCGTGCCCTCCAGGCCGATCCGCAGACGCTGTGGGACCTGGTGGTGCGGGGGCGCACCCTGCGGCTTCTGGGGAATACGGTGGGACTCGCCGTGGGGGTGCTCGCGGGCACGAGCGTACTGGCCGTGCCCCTGGCTTGGCTGACTACCCGCACGGCGCTGCCGGGACGCCGAGTTCTGACGCTTCTGGGGGTGCTGCCGCTCGCCGTGCCGGGGTACGTCATGGCGTACGTCCTGCTGGCCACCACGGGCGAGTACGGAACGCTTGCGCAGACGCTTGGCCTCACGGTGCCTCGCCTCGGCGGCTATACCGGCGCGCTGATCGCGCTGAGCCTGTCCACCTTTCCCTATCTCTTCCTAAACCTCCGGACAGCCTTTCTGGGCCTCGATCCGGCCCTTGAGGAGTCGGCCCGGGCCCTCGGCTACAGCCGCTGGCAAGTGTTCGTCCAGATTGTGCTTCCGCAGTTGCGTCCGGCGTTCCTGGCCGGCGGCCTCCTGATTACGCTCCACGTGCTGGGCGACTTCGGGGTCGTGTCGCTCATGCGATACGACACGTTTAGCTACGCGCTCTACATCCAGTACGCGGCCTCGTACGACCGCATCTACGCGGCGTGCCTCGCCCTCATGCTGCTGGCCCTCACCGGGGCCATTCTGGTGCTGGAGGCGCGGCTGCTCAAGGGCCTGCTGTTTCACCGGACCGGCAGCGGCACAGCCCGACCATCCACGCTGCATCGGCTGGGGGGCTGGCGCTGGGCCGGATACGCGTTTGCGCTGGTCGTGGCGGGCCTGTCTGTTCTGCTGCCCGCAGGAACGGTGGGATACTGGATGGCCGACACGGCGGCGAGCGGTCTCCCGTGGAGTGGGCTCGGGGCGGCGCTATGGGACTCGGTGTCGGCCTCGGTCCCGGCCGCCGTGCTCGCGGCCCTGCTGTCTCTTCCGGTGGCCTATCTTGGGGTGCGGCATCCGTCGGATTGGACCCGAGGCATCGAGCGCATCGCCTATCTGGGATATGCTACGCCGCCGCTGGCCTTTGCGCTGGCGCTCGTCGTATTTTCGCTCGGCACCGTGCCGTTTGCGTACCAGACGCTGGCGCTCCTCGTCGCGGCCTACGCGCTCCACTTCATGGCCGAGGCCGTC
>PXSY01000245.1 GCA_003023125.1 Bacteroidetes bacterium QH_10_64_19 | reverse complement strand
GCCGCGAGCATGCGGTCGTAGATGTCTCCGAGTTCGGGGCCGATCGGGTCGGGGCCGTCGACGTCCGCCTCGATCGCCTCGTCGACGCGCTCGGAGGCGTTCCGGAACCGCTGCACGTGCCGAACGGCCGTCTCCAGGGTGTCGATCGTAAAGTTGAAGGGCTTGCGGTACTGGCCCTGCAGCAGGGCGTAGCGGAGGGCGAGCGGATCGACGCCGCCCCGCTTTCGAATGAACTCCGGCACGTGGTCGTCATCGGGGCCGGGGGCCGTCAGGTTGCGGATCGTGTAGAAGTTGCCCTTCGACTTCGACATCTTCTCGCCCTCGACCTGCAGGAAGCGGGTGTGCACCCAGTAGTTGATGACCTGGTGTCCGGCGAGGGCCTGGTTCTGGGCGATCTCGCACTCGTGGTGGGGAAAGATGAGGTCTTCTCCGCCGGTGTGGAGGTCGAAGCGATCGCCGAGATAGGTCATGCCCATCACCGAGCACTCGATGTGCCAGCCCGGGTAGCCCCAGCCCCAGGGGCTGTACCAGTGCATGAGATGCTCGGGGTCGTGCTTCCAGAGCGCGAAATCGCGGGGATCGCGCTTGTCCGGGTCTTCGACGGTCTCGCGCTCGGTGGCCTCCAACTGCTGTGCCTCCGTATTGCCGCTGAGGTGCCCGTAGTCGTCGACGCTCTCGACGGAAAAGTAGACGCCCTGATCCGTCGTGTAGGCGTGGTCGTCTTCGACCAGCTCAATGACCGCCTCCAGCTGATCGGTGACGTGCTCGGTGGCGCGGGGACGCACCTCCGGCTCCCGCAGGTTGAGGGCGCGCCAGTCCTCCAGGNNNNGCGCTCCAGGGCCTGCTGCATCTTGTCCGCCCCGCCGGGATCCACGAGGTCGTCCTGCGTGAGGTGGCCCACGTCGGTGATGTTGCTGACGTTGGTCACATCCCACCCGATCGCCTCGGCCGTGCGGCGGATGAGGTCGGCGGTGAGGAAGGAGCGGAAGTTGCCGATGTGGGCTTACATGTACACCGTCGGCCCGCAACTGTAAAAGCGGAGGTGCTCGCCCTCAATCAGCTCGACCGGCTCGGTCTCGTGCGTCAGCGTGTTATAGAGGTGGAACGCAGGCGACGACATGTGCGCGTGTCTGGGCGGCAAACCGGAAGAAGTCAGTGATAAAACTCACTACCCCGCTGTACCTTGTGCATCACAGATTGTGCCGTGACTTCTGCGTGGATCGGGGGCAGGGGCCGAGCGTGAGAGATCGGAAAATTGGAAGAGTGGGGGAACTGAACGGAGCCGATCATTCCGCCGAATCCACGTCGCCGGCATCCCACCGGTCGGCCTCGTCACGGAGCGCCTGCAGGTCATCCCAGTAGCGGGCGATCGTGCGACGGCCGTCTTCGTTCAGCGACACAGTGGTGACTGGCGTTTTGGCCTCGAACGACTTGTCCACGTCCACCAGCCCCGCCTCTTCGAGTCGCGACAGGTGACTCGACAGGTTGCCCCGCGTGAGTCCGGTCAGGCGCCGCAGGAAGGTAAAGTTCGCCTTTCCACAGGACGAGAGGGCGGTGAGAATCGACAGCCGTGCGGGCTCGTGAATCAGCTTGTCCAGTTCGGCGAGACGCTCAAACGGCATCTCAGAATCCGGATCACTCATCGGCGCCCACCTCCGCATCATCCATCGGACCGAAAGCGTCGACGAGGAGGCAATGGTTGTAGAGCCCGATGCCCGCGACGACCGCCCCGAGCATCGTGTAGGAGAGGGTCTGAACGACGGCGACGGGCCATCCGAGAAAGGGAGGGACGAGCGTCACGCCGATCAAGAGGAGAACGGACCCACCGTACACAAGTCGCTGCCTGAGCGTCGGGGCGTGCAGCGCACTACTGGCTGGGTAGAGGGCGATCAAAAAGAACGCGAGGTGATTGTCCTCATACCCCAGCGTCTCGGGGATGTAAAAGGTCAAGAGGGCGATCCAGGACAGCATGCCCATCATGTACGCCATCCATGCTGGGAGCGAGAGTGAGCCTGCGCCGAGAGGAGGGGTCGAGCTTTGATCCTGGGTGACGTGCCCGTACGCCGCCCGATACTGGCGGTGCATATAGTACGCCCAAGGAGCCGTCAGCAGCGCCGATCCGCCCAGGAGGGAGAGGGGGAGCCACGCAATGGCCAACCATGCAGGCCGCAACACGGCCGTCGTCAGGGTCGCGGCCGCTAGTATGATTCCGGCCGGGAGGTAGCACCACCCCTTCAACGAGTGGAAGAATTGGGTGTAGAAATGAATGTAATCGGTCGAATGGAGAGGCGCGGGCCCCACGTCTGCGGACGAAGAACTCATTGGCCGAGATGTTGGAAAGCAAACCAATTTGCCACGCAAATTCGCTCACGCGGGCGGCTCCTGTGTGTTTCGGAGAAACCTGTTTGCGTGACAAACTCCCGCGGGGCCTACTGCCGTTGCAGGAATGGAAGAACAGTGCTTCTTCGCTCGCGGCGCTCTACGAATTGGGGCGAGCCTGATCGGGTGAGAACGTGGAGGAAGACGCGTCGGAGGTCTCTTCCTCGTCCCCAAACCACCGCGGCGGATCGTAGCCGTGTCCGCCCCACGGGTGGCATCGAAACAGCCGATGAACGGTGAGCACGAGGCCCTTCAGCACGCCGTATTCCCGAACCGCCTGGATCGCGTAATTGGAGCAGGTAGGATGGAACCGGCACGTGCGGCCCAGGTGAGGCGAGAGAAGAAGCTGGTACGCCCGCACGAGTCCGACCAGCAGCAGTCGGGGCAGCCGGATCAGAAATGAGAGTGCGCGGCGCATGGGCGTGGGACGTGAGAGCAGTGGTCTCGGTGGCTTCCCGTCGTTCTGGGGAGGATTCCGTCAGTGTCTCAAGTTTGGACGATTCACTCACCCCGCGGGTTCGATGTGCTGAGGGGATGAACCATTGGGCAGCGAAGGCTTTGAATCGAACCCTCTGTTTTGCCATCAATCCTTTTTTGCACATGCCGTCTTCCAGTTCGTTTCTCGACGCCGTCACGTTCAACGACGACGGGCTCGTCCCCGCCATCGTGCAGGACGCTGAGACCGACCAGGTGCTCATGATGGCGTACATGACCGGGAAGACCCTCCGCGAGACCCTAGACACGGGCCGTATGGTGTACTGGAGCCGGTCGCGTCAAGAGCGGTGGGTGAAGGGCCAGACGAGCGGACACACGCAGACCGTGAAGGACGTGCGGCTCGACTGCGACGGCGACACGCTGCTCTTCAGGGTGCAGCAGGAGGGCGGCGCATGCCACACCGGCTACCGCTCCTGCTTTCATCGACGGGCCGACGGGGA
>PXSY01000244.1 GCA_003023125.1 Bacteroidetes bacterium QH_10_64_19 | reverse complement strand
CGTCCCTCAACAGCCGCTGGTGATCTCTTTCCTCTCAGCAGTGCTTTTCTCAGAAAGATCCTGATCCCGACCGTCGTCCGGAAACGAGTTATGAAGAGGGGTTTTCGGAGGCGGTTTGAACGAAAATATCTTTTCCGGTCTACTTAGAGCGAGGTATGCGTGCCATTCACAGAGCACAATCTGGCCTAGGGCGCGCCCCGGACTACAATAACGCATTCCCCCCGCACTTTCGTATACCCCGCGAAGTACGACCGCACCTCTTCGAGCGTTCCCCGCTCCACCTCTTCATAGGCTTTCGTGAGTTCGCGGGCCACGGCGGCGAGGCGGTCGGCCCCGAGGTGCTCCATCAAGTCGTCCAGCGTGCGAAGAAGCCGATGCGGCGACTCGTAGATCACCAGCGTCCGCGGCTCCGTCGCCAGCTCCGTCAGTCGCGTCTGCCGCCCCTGCTTCTTCGGGAGGAAGCCTTCGAAGACGAAGCGGTCGCTCGGGATGGCGCTCGCGGTGAGGGCCGGAATGAGGGCCGTGGGGCCGGGGAGCGCCTGCACCTCAATGTCCTCGTTCCAGCATTCGCGGGTGAGGTAGAATCCCGGATCGGAAATGCCCGGCGAGCCAGCATCGCTGATGAGGGCAATTTGGTGGCCCGCGCGCATCCGGGTCACGAGTTCGGGAGCCTTCTCGCGCTCGTTGTGCTCGTGGTAACTCGTGGTGGGCGTCTCTACGTCGTGGTGGTCCAGAAGATGCCCCGAGGTGCGGGTGTCCTCGCAGGCAATCAGGTCGACCTCACGGAGCACCCGGAGGGCCCGGAGCGTGATGTCGTCCAGGTTGCCGATGGGGGTGGGGACGAGGTACAGCACGAGTGGGGCGTCTGGAGGTGTGGACGTGCGGGGATGAACGGAACGGCGTCCCGCCAAGATGCCTGTGCGCTGTTTCGGGGCATGCGCCGGGGCGAGGGCTCAAGAGCGGAAGGAGGTAAGCCAGTCCCATAGGCGTCGGCGAAGGGGCGGGGTGGCGCCGAGATCGAGCACAACGTACAGAATCAGCCACACGCCCGCCCCCGACATGATGAGGTTGGCAATCCACATCCCGAACCAGGGAGGGAAGAAGCCGCGCTCCGATAATTTTTCGCCCTGAACGAGCGTGATCCAGTAGAACATAAAGATCCCGAGCGCGATGGCCCCGATGGTGGCGAGGCCGCCTCGGCGAAGCGCCAGGCCGAGCGGGGCCCCTACGAACATGAAGACGAAGCAGGCGAGCGCAATCGAAAACTTTTTGTAGAACTCGACCTTGTAGCTCCGGAGGCGCTGGCGCTTCCACTTCGAGTCGCGCTGCGTATTCTGGATGGTGGACTCCACCTGTCGCGCGTCCTGGGCAGCGCGTTGGCCGACTGATCGGTAGTTCTTCGTATCGAGCCCGGCAAGGGCCACGTAGGGGGAGGCCGACGACGTCGGGAGCGGAGGCGAAGACGCCGTGTCCGCGGGCGCTGCGGCAGACGTGTCCGGGGCAAGGGTATTCTGGACATCCCCGTACAGGCTCCGATATTCGGAGCGGACCTGGGTGTCCAGGGAATCCAGCGTGTCGAGCAGCTGCGGCGTGCGCATGGTTCGGGTGGACCGCGACGTCTCCTCGGATTCGGACCGCCGGAAGACAGCGTCGGACAGGTTGAACTCGATCCGATGGCGGTCGAAGGCGAGTTGCTCGTACCGCTCGTTCTGGTTGTTACCGTCCGGCGGCAGGGGGCGGTGCATCTCGCCGTTGCGGAGGGTGAGCGTGAGGCGGGCCCCATCGGCGTGCGATTCGATCCCCCCCCGCTCGGCCTTGATGACGGCCTGCCGGTCCCGCCCCTGCGTGTAATCGTAGATGGTGACGTCGATGAGTTTGTTCGTCCCCGAGGGGCGGTCCTGCACGAGAATGCTGTAGTCTTCTACGCCGTCGTAGAACACCCCTGGTTGAATCTCGAAGCCGGGTCGCTTCCCGCGGATGTCACTCCAGAGCTGGCGGGCCCGGTGGTTGGCCTCCGGCAGCATCACATTGTTGAAATAGAGCATCCCGCCCATGATCACCATTGCCACCACCAGCGTGGGCCACACGATTTGCCCGAACGAGATGCCCGTGCTCTTGATAACGGTGTAGTACTTCGACTCCGCCAGCCCTCCGAACGCCATGAGGGCGGCCAGCAACACCGACATGGGCACCGCCAGCACCACCATGTACGCCAGGTTGTAGGCGATCAGTTCGATGATGACGAGAATCGGGATGCCCTTACCCGCAATCTCGGGCAGCCACCGGATCAGAAACTGCATCAGCAGCAGAAACATGAGCGTGCCGAGCCACCCGAAAAAGGGACCCGGCAGCCGACGCAGAATGAGCCAGTGGAGCCGACGGGGCGCGTGGAAGTGTGGACGGTTGGATGTGTGGATGTTCGGACGGGCGGAAGGATGGAACGGGCATTGGATCCTTCGGGGGAGGACAGCAATTGAGGAATCGCGGTTCTTGCTCTCCATTACTCAGCCCAATCCCCGATGCAGGTCGAGCCTTTTGCCTTCAACCCCTTCATGACCAACTGCTACCTCTGCCACGATCAGGGCGAGGCGGTGCTCATTGATGCAAGCTGTGACACCGACGCGGAATGTGCGGAGGTCATGAGGGTGATCGACGAGCAGGACCTCGAGATGCGCCACCTCCTTTTGACGCACGCCCATGTCGACCACATTTTCGGCTGCCAGTTCTTTGAGGACCAGTTCGGCCAGCGATTTAAGGCCCACGAGGCGGCGGTGCCCTTCATCGAGCGGGCCGACGAACAGGCCACGGCCTTCGGGGTCGAGGTCGATCCCCCGTCCGTGCCGACCACGCATCTCGGGGCGGGCGACACCATTTCCTTCGGCGACGTCACCCTCGACATCCTCCATACGCCCGGCCATTCGCCCGACTCCATCTCGTTCGTGCATCGCCCGAGCGCGCAGGCTGTGACCGGCGATGTCCTCTTTCAGAACTCGATTGGCCGCACCCAGGGACTTCCGGAGACGTCTCGGTCTCAACTGATGGACTCGATCACCGAAACGCTGCTTCCGCTTGGGGACGAATTTACGATCTATCCCGGTCACGGACCCACGACGACCATCGGCCAGGAGCGCGCACAAAATCCGTTTGTACAGGAGGCGGTCGGGCAGTAACGCTAGGGGCGGGCCGCCACCGTGCCGTCCCGGACGCGCTCGTAGTAGTCTTCGTACCGGGGCACCACCCGGTCGATGTCGAAGGTCTCGACCGCGCGGGCTCGCGCCGCCGCCGCCATTTCGTCCTGCAGATCGTCGTTGGTCAGGAGCTCTCGGGTGCACTCGGTGAATTCCTGGAGGTCGTCGAGGGGACAGAGAAAGCCCGTCTCGCCGTGCACGATCAGCTCCGGCAGGCCGCCCACGTCGGTGGCCACGACGGGGACCTCGCAGGCCATGGCTTCGAGGGCCGCGAGGCCAAAGGTCTCGGATCCGCTCGGCATGAGAAAGACGTCCGCAATCGACAGAATTTCCTCGATCGGGTCCTGCTTGCCGAGGAAGCGAATGTCCTCGTAGACGCCGAGGTCGCGCGCCCTGCGCTCCGTGGGCACGCGCTCCGGGCCGTCGCCCACCAGCAGGAGCTTGACGTTCGAGGTGCCGTTCTGCAGGCGGTGGAAGACCTCGACGACTTGCTTGGTGTTTTTGACCGGTCGGAAGTTGGAGACGTGGACGATGACTTTTTCGCCGTTGGGACAGAGCGCCTGCTTGAAGTGCCCCTTGTCCTGCCGCACGAAGCGGTCCGTGTCGATGAAGTTTGGGACGACCTCGATATCCTCGGACACCTCGAAGTGGTCGTAGGTCTCCTGCCGGAGATAATTGGAGACGGCCGTGACGCCGTCGGACTCGTCAATCGACCACCTGACGACGGGGGCAAACGAGGGGTCTTGGCCGATCAGGGTGATGTCTGTGCCGTGGAGGGTCGTTACGATGGGAAGGTCCAGGTCCTCCGAGCCCAGAATCTGCTGGGCCATGACGGCACTCGACGCGTGAGGAAGGGCGTAGTGCACGTGCAGGAGATCGAGTCCCACATGCTTGGCGATGTCCACCATTTT
>PXSY01000243.1:5856-15904 GCA_003023125.1 Bacteroidetes bacterium QH_10_64_19 | reverse complement strand
CTCCGCACGCGCCTGTTTGCCCATCAGCCCGACGCGGCGCAGTGGATCAGCGGTACACCCTTGGCGTCGCTCGCCAACTGGGCAAGCGACCAGTCCGCGCTCCGCCGTATGGGCGAGGCCCTGCTGGGCATCAGTGCCGAGCGGCCTTTGCCCCCGTTTGCTCGGCAGACCTTTCGGCAGTGGTTCGAGGAGCACCAGCATGAGGCCCCCGCCACAGGCCCGCGCGTCGTCCTGTTTCCGGACGCGTTCAACGCCTACCACACGCCCGCCCCGCTCAAGGCGGCCACCCAGGTGCTCTGGGCCACCGGACACCGGGTGGACCTGCCGCCCGCATCGGTGGGCAGCGGTCGGACACTGCTCTCGAAGGGCCTCGTGCCGCAGGCCCGGCAGCGTGCCCGCCAGACCGTGGAGGCCCTCCATCCGTACGCCGAGCAGGGCGTGCCCGTCCTGGGACTGGAGCCGAGCTCCATCCTGACGCTCCGCGATGAGTTCTTGGACCTGCTGCCGGAGACCCCCGATGCGAGGACCGTGGCCGACGCGGCCTACACGTTCAGCGAGTACATGTCCGAGCAGGTCGAAGCCGGGACCGTCAACGGCAAAGCGTGGCAGGGCGAAGGGTCGGTGCTCCTCCACGGCCACTGCCATCAGAAGGCGCTCGTCGGCACCGAGGCCACGGAGCAGGCCCTTGCCCGCGCCGGGTACGACGTGCACGCCGTCGATGCGGGCTGCTGCGGCATGGCCGGCGCCTTCGGCTACGAAAGCGAGCACGTCGGCGTCTCGAAGCAGATGGCCGAATTGCGCCTCGCCCCGGCTGTCCGCCAGACCCCGGCCGACGCACACGTGGCCGCGCCCGGCTTTTCGTGCCGCTCCCAGATCAAAGACGTGACGGACCGCACCGCGCACCACCCCGCCGAGCTGCTGTGGAACGCACTGGCCGAATGACTTTCCAGGGCCGGAGACCGGGTCGGCTTGGAGGACCCGCACAGGGGCAAAGAAGAGACCCGGTTTGCTGAAACACAGCGGATTGACTGCTGAGTGGCGCTGAGATCAAAAAAAGCCCCGCCGGGGGACCCGACGGGGCTTGGAGATTCGATACCGATCAACGTCTTGCCTCAGTTCTCTCGGACCGTCGACCGGGGGGCCGCTGAGTGGTAGGCCGCGAGCTCCCGCGACGACGGCCACAGCGAAATCGCCTCCTGGAAAACCGGGTCTGCCTGATTCAGAATGGGACGAGCGACGCCTCGCCCATACAGGAGCCGCGCCATGTAGCCCTTGATCCGAGTCGCCACAAACCCTTCCTCTTTCTGAGCCGTGCGCTCGGAGTAGATCTGCTCAGCAGCATTCACCGAATCGGGATCCTGCGTGATCGTGATGTCACTATTCTTTTCCGCAAACGACCAGAACTGGTCGAGCATGTCTTCGGAGGTCTCGAAGGCGGCCTTAAACTCCCCGGAGCGCTCCTGCCACTGGCCGCGCAGGTCCGTTTCGTTCTCGCTGAAGTACTTCCGGGCAAACGCATAGTCGAGCCCTCGGGTGACGAGATGGGTAAGGGCCGTCGTGTCCGGCTGCACCACGTAGTCGGGAAGAATGCCCCCTCCGCCGAACACCGTGCGGCCGTGGTCGGTCTCATAGGCCAGCGAGTCCGGAATGCTCTCGCGGTACTCGTTCAGGTGATAGGTCGCCTCGTTGATCGTCGAGAACTTCTCCTCGTAGTAGTTCTCCCGATCACCGCCTCGTTCGTACGGCGACTGGATGAGGCGTCCTACCGGCGTGTAGTAGCGTCCCACGGTCATCTGAAGCACGCTCTCGTCGCCGAGGTCATACTGCTTCTGGATGAGCCCCTTGCCAAAGGTCCGTCGCCCCACCAGGAACGCCCGGTCGTGATCCTGCAGGGCCCCGCTCAGAATCTCGCTTGCCGAGGCGGATCCACGGTCGACGAGGACGATGATGGGCTCGTCTCGGAGAAGCCCGCCCGGCTTCGCGTTGATTTCTCTGTTCATCCGGTCACTGCGCCCTTTCGTCTCGACGATCGTCATTTGCTCCCCCAGCATCTCGTTGGCGATCTGCCAGGACGTGCGCATCACACCGCCCGGATTCCCCCGAAGGTCGAGGACGAGCCGCTCCATGCCCCGGTCGAGCAGCTTCTTCGAGGCCTCCTGAAACTCCTCATGCGTCTTCATGGTGAAGCGGGTGACGTCGATGTATCCAGTCTTTTCGTCCACCATGTAGGACGACCGGACGGACTGCGTCTCAATCTTTTCCCGCGTGAGGGTAAAGGTGCGCTGCTCGTCCAGCGTGGGTCGGTAGATGGTCATCTGTACCTTCGTTCCCACCTCCCCCTTCAGGCTGTTCTGAATCTCGTTCGACCCCATCCCGACGGCCGATGCGCCTTCAATCTTCACGATTCGGTCCCCGGCCATGACGCCAACATCTTCGCTGGGTCCTCCGGCCACGGGCGAAATGACGCGGGCCGTGTCCTCCGGCACCTCAAACACGATCCCAATGCCCCCGAAGGAACCTTGGTACTGATCCTTCACGTCATCGGCCTGGTCGGCCGGGATGTACGTGGAGTGCGGATCCAGGCTGTTAACCATGCCCTTCACGCCTTCCTGGGCCACCTCGGACGCCTCAAGCGGGTCCACATACCGCTTGTTAATGACGACGAGGGCTTCTTTCATCTTCTCCAGTTGCTTGCCCAGATCGTCGTCGGACAAGTAGGTGTTGAGCTGAACCCCAAGGACCGCCCCGAAGGCGATCAGGAGAACAGCGGGAAGAATGTGATACTTGCTAAGGCGCTTCATGAGATCGTCGGGGAAATCCGTTTCGAACAATAGAGCGAACGCGGCATGAGCAGTCCAACCTCGGCCCCGCACAGGGCATGGGCGCGGATTTGCACTGGCAACACTTTTCTCATATCTGAACCGGGTGGCTTTGTTGCAGGGCCATCGTCCTGGAAACGTCTTGGCCGGGGATGCCGACGGTAGCGCCCAGCGCAGCAGGTTGTGGTCCCTTCACCGCGCACCGGGGGATGTCTGAACGTTCGTCGGACACTTGTTTACGATGAACCATTGTTTCCAACAGATGGAGCCGCCGCAATCCATGCTGAGACACCGGCACTGATCCAATGATTTCGGACGCCCGAGTCGCTCGGTACTACTACATCTTCGACAGCCGCACCCGTCGGGCGCTGGTCCTCGACCGGACGACGGGCGAGGAGCGAGCCCGCAGCGCCGATCCGCGAGCCCAGTTGATCGAACATGTGCAGGCGCAACCGTCTGCGGCCTCGGTGCGCCAGTTCGCGCGATGGTGCGCCCGGCAGGCCGAGGCCGACGAGCTTCCCTCCCACACCGCCGCCGGACGACTCTGGGCCGCCGCCCGGCGCAACGATCCCTCCGCCTGGCAGCGCGTGCGACGCGAGACGGCCGATGCCGTGATGCTGGCCGTAGCCCTCGGGCTCCCTCGCAGCCAGCCCGACGCGGCCCAGCTTCTCACCCTGCAGGCCTGTACTCATGCCGATGCCGGGCAAGCCGCCCTCGACGCCGCCCACATGAGCGAGCGGTGGGCCGAGTTCTGTGCCCCCTCCGATCCCGAAGCCGCAGCGAGAGTCATGCGGACCCGTCATGTAAACTGGCTGCTCGACTCGATGTGAGGCCGTAGCATGCGGAGCCGAAGCGGTTCCGCAACGTTCATACTCGCAGGAGCTTGTATGGGGATCGTTACCCTTCTGCTCGCCGAACAGAGACGGCGACCCGCTCTCTCGAATCTCGGGGGCTCAGGACTCGTCGTCGTCCCCGCTTACTAACGGCACGAAGCGGAAGGAGTGGAATTCCTCCCGCTCGTAGTCGTGCGGGCCCGTGCCGGTGCGGGTGATGCGCGTCATGGTCTGTCCCCCACTGCCCCCGATGGGAATGACGAGCCGTCCGTGGGAGCAATCCCCCAATTCTGAGGGCTCGCGGAGCTGGCGCAAAAGCGGATCGGGCGCCTCGGGCGCGGCGGCCGTCACCACGATGCCGTCGTACGGCGCAAAGGACGGCCATCCCTTCGTGCCGTCCCCGTGCCGCGTCCGCACATCGTAGCCGAGGTCGTCGAGCAGTCCACGGGTCCGGGCGAGCAGGTCTTCGTGCCGCTCGATCGAAAACACGCGGGCCTCCAGCTCGCAAAGCACGGCGGCCTGATATCCGCTCCCCGTGCCTACCTCCAGGATTCGATCGTTCGGCGTCACCTCCAGCAGCGAGGTCTGGTAGGCCACGGTGAAGGGCTGCGAGATCGTCTGGTTGAGGCCGATGGGGAGCGCCTCGTCGGCGTAGGCCCGATCGCGCAGGGCCGGATCCACGAACGCGTGCCGGGGCACCGCCCCAATGGCTGCCAGCACCCGCTCGTCGTAAATGCCCCGCGACCGGAGCGTCTCGACGAGTTGCTCGCGGCGACGGCGGTACTGGCGATCGTTCGTGTCGTCGTAGGACGGAGGGGCCATGAGGGAACGGAATGCTCCGGGCGGAATCATCGGTCGAGGCCGGCATTAGGCCGCAGCGGACGCGGCCACGCTTGCCTTCGAGGTCGGCTGTCCCGTCAGGGCGCTCGTCAGATACGTGCGAAGCTCCTCCGGGGTGATGTTGGAAATGAGCGCCCCGTCGCGCGAGACGCTGATGTCTCCCGTTTCTTCCGACACCACTACCACGAACGCGTCGGTCTGCTCGGTGAGGCCCACCGCCGCCCGGTGCCGAAGGCCCAGCTGGGGGCTGAGCTTCATGCTCGTCGAGACCGGCAGGATGCACCGGGCCGCCTCGACGCGGCGGTTGTTGATGATCACGGCCCCGTCGTGGAGGGGGTTCTGTCCGTGAAAAATCGTGAGGAGCAGATCTCTGGACACCTCCGCCTCCAGGAGCTTTCCGGTCTCGACGTAGCTGCGGAGGCCTGTGCTGCGCTGAAACGCAATGAGGGCCCCCATCTGCTCGTTGCTCATCTCCTCTACGGCCCCGACCGCCTCATCGATGATCTCATCCTGGTCGGTCGTCGCGACAAAGCGCCGAATGATCGGGTTTTTGCCCAGCAGGAGGAGCAGGCGCCGAATTTCGGGCTGGAAGATGATGATCACCGCCAGCACGAAGACCTGATTGAAGTAGCTGAAGACGGTGGTCAGCACCGTCATGTCGGCCAGCTCGACGACGAACTGGAGCAGGAACAGCGCCCCCAGCCCGAGGGCAATTTGCACAGCAATCGTCCCCCGCATGAGCCGATACAGCTGGTACAGCACGTAGGCGACGATGACGATTTCGATCGCGTCGCCGATCCCGAAATCGATAATCTCAAGTGTCTTCACGAAGAACCGAAGCCAATACAGACAGGGCGAGCGAGCGGACGCGCTTCCAAGCCGGATGCGGCGTTATCGATGCTGGCGGAGGGTCCGTCCCATCACCCTCAGCATGTCCACCGTGGACGCTACGTCGTGGGTGCGAACAATCGTGGCCCCCCGCATGACAGCTACGGCCGTCGCGCCGAGCGACCCGTGGAGCCGTTCGTCTGTGGGTGCCGGGTGGTCGGGCGTGCCGAGGGTCGCCCCGATTGTGCTCTTGCGGGAGACGCCCACGAGGACGGGCCGGTTGAGGGTGAGCAGCTCGTCGATCTCGTTGAGCAGACGGAGGTTCTGATCGTTGGACTTGCCGAAGCCGAAGCCGGGGTCGATGACGATCTGCTCCACCCCTGCTTCTTGCGCCGTCTCGACCGAGCGGGCAAGGGCGTCGCGCACCTCGGCGGTCACGTCGTCGTACTTGCGGGGGCTCGTCAGGTCGCCGGGCTCGCCCACCGAATGCATGAGCACGAGGGGCGCGTTCCAGTCGGCCGCCGCCTCGGCCATCTCCGGATGATGGCGCAGGCCGGTCACGTCGTTCACGATGTCGGCACCGGCCGCGAGGGCCGCCCGCGCCACCTCGGGCTTGTACGTGTCGATCGACAGGAGCGCCTCGGGCAACTGATCCGACAGGGCCTCCACGACCGGCACCACGCGGTCGCGCTCGTCGTCCGGACCTACGGGATCGGCCCCGGGCCGTGTCGACTCGCCTCCGACGTCGACGATCGAGGCGCCTTCGCTTAACATCTCGGCGGCGCGGGAGACCGCCTTCTCGACGGTCACGTACTGCCCCCCGTCGGAGAACGAGTCGGGGGTGACGTTCAAAATGCCCATGACGTGGGCTGCGCCGTCCACGTCTGGACTGCCCGGTCGACAGTCAAGCGTATAAGGATCGTCTCCAAGCACGAATCGATCGGCCGGAAAGGCCTCAGGGGTCAACGATGGAAGCGCGCGAGACGAACGAGGCATACGGGAACACCCGGCAGGCGGTCTTGGAATCGAAGGAGCCAGCGAACACTGGATTTGCTAAAGTATACACAGAGCGCCGTTGGAATGGGATCCATCTGATGTTTTTGCGGAGAAATTCCGATGCTCGGAACGCCCCGCCCGTCCCGGTCGTCCGGAAAAGGTGTGTTCGTACTTGCTACCGACCTGTGTTCTCGTTGATGGACGCCCTGGTCCGCTCGGCCCTGCAGTGGCTTGGTCCGCTCCGACGGGTCAAGGAGTTCAAGGCCGACCCTGTCGCCACACAGCGCGCGCTTCTCCGGCGTCTTCTCACTCGCGCCGCCGACACCGAGTGGGGGCGCCGGTACGACTTCTCTGAGATTGCCGAGGCGTCGGACGTTGTGGCCGCCTACCAGGACTGCGTTCCGCTGCACACCTACGCGGACATCGAGGACGACGTGGAGCGGGTCCGACGCGGCGACGCCAACGTGATGTGGCCCGGCACGATCCGGAACTTCGCCGTCTCCAGCGGCACCGTGTCCGACGGCAAGGTCATTCCGATCAGCGACAAGACCATTGAGAACAACCGCTCGTTCAGCGTCGGGGCCGGGGTGAACTACCTCAAGGAGAGTCTCGATCCGAGCTTCCTCGGGGGCAGTCACCTCACCCTTCCGGGCCGCGTGGAGGAAGACCCGAACTATCCCGGCACCAAGGCGGGCGAAATTAGCGGCATCCTGGCCGAGAACGCCCCTGGCTTCTTCCGCACGCTGTTTCAGGCGGTGCCGAACGAAATTACCTTCCTTCCCAGCTGGGAAGAAAAGCTCCAGGCCGTCGCCGAGCGGACCGTCGACAAAGACATTCGTCTTCTCGTGATGGTGCCCACCTGGGCGCTCAATCTGTTCGACCTGCTCATCGACCTGCACAACGAGCGGAATAACGACACCGCCACGACCGTGGGGGACGTGTGGCCGAACTTGCAGGTGTTCATTTCGGGCGGTGTGGCGCTCCGGTCGTACCGCGACCTGATCGAGGAGAAGATTGGCCACGACATCGACTTCGTCGAGACCTACGGCGCCTCCGAGGGCTTTTTCTCCTTCCAGGACGACCTGGAGGATCCTTCGATGCTGCTGCACCTCGACAACGGGGTGTTCTACGAATTCGTGCCGCTCGACGAGCGGGGCGACGCGGATCCGACCCGCCACACAATCGCCGACGTGGAGCCCGGCGTGCGCTACTCCCTACACGTGACGTCGTGTAGTGGGCTCTGGGCCTACGAGGTGGGCGACGTCATTCGGTTTACGCAAACCTTCCCGCACAAAATTACCGTGGCGGGCCGCACCAGCGACATGATCGACGAGTACGGGGAAGCCATCTACGGCGACGAGGTGCGGGCGGCGCTGAAATCCGCCTGTGAGACCAGCCGGGCCACGAGTGGCTCGTCGAGTTCGAGCGCGCCCCGACCGACATGGACGCCTTCGAGCGAGCGCTCGATGAGCATCTGCAGGAGGTCAATCGCCACTACTACATTCGCCGAGAGGGCGATGCCCTGGACGGCCCGCAGGTGTCGGCCCTGCCCGACGGCGCCTTCTACCGCTGGCTCCAAGCGACCAACGACGAGATCAGTGGGCAGACGAAAGTGCCCCGCATGAGCGACCATCGAGAGGTCGCCGACGGCCTGCGCTCAATCGTCGAGCAACGCGGCTGAGACCGTCTCAGCCGCGGCTCGCCCGGTATTTTCCCCGGAACAACCGCTATTGTGACTCGTGATGAGTCCGCGGAATCCAGATCGGTTCCTTTAGGCTCGGTACTCGCAGCGCTCAGGGGCTTTCGCTCTCCGGTCGGTGGCGCCTCCCGTTTTGACCGGCGCGCTGCGTGTTCTCCACCATCGCCATCGCTCCTCACCCACAACTCGACAAGACCATATGCAAGTTTCACGCGAACAACGGATGCTGGACCAGTACCTCCAGGAGATCGGGAAGATTGACCTTCTCGAGCCGGAGGAGGAAGTCGAACTGGCACGACGCATCGAAGACGGCGACGAGGAGGCCCTTCACCAACTCTGCCGTGCCAACCTGCGATTCGTCGTCTCGGTCGCGAAGAAGTATCAAGGACAGGGCCTGTCGCTTGCCGACCTGATCAACGAAGGCAACTACGGCCTCATCAAGGCGGCCAAGCGGTTCGACGAGACGCGCGGATTCAAGTTCATCTCCTACGCGGTCTGGTGGATCCGGCAGGCCATCCTGCAGGCCCTCGCCGAGCAGAGCCGCGTGGTGCGTCTTCCCCTCAACCGCATCGGCACGATCTCGAAGATCCGCAAAGCCAGTGCCCGGCTCCAGCAGGATCTCGACCGGAAGCCCAACATTGAAGAGCTGGCCGAGGAGCTTGAGATCGACGTCCAGAAGGTGCGCGAGGCGATGAAGCACACCAGCCGCCACCTTTCCATGGACGCGCCCTTCAACGAGGAGGATGACAACAGCCTCCTCGACGTGCTGCCCGATGAAGAGAGCGATTCACCCGACGAGGAGATGCTTTCCGAGTCGGTCAAGATCGACATCGAGCACGCCCTCAGCGCGCTGCACGACCGCGAGGCGGAAATCACGCGCCTCTACTTCGGCATTGGGCGTGAGCACCCGCTGACGCTTGAGGAGATCGGCAAGCGCTTCGACCTCACGCGAGAGCGCGTCCGCCAGATCAAGGAGAAGGCCCTCCGGAAGCTTCGCCAGCGACACAGTCGACAAGACCTCCAGCCGCACACCGACTAGTACCGATACGAATCATCTCGTCCATTCTCGTGCGAAACCAGACGGGCGTATCCCGATGACTGTCGGGGTGCGCCCGTTTTGATTGGGGGACAGGGGTCTTGGGTTATTCGTGCTGTGTATGATGTCTTCGTCCCCCTCCTCTAGTCGTCCGCGGATCCTCTGGGCCACCGCCCGGAACCGAGTGGTCGTAAGCTACGATGTAGCCCCCGATCGGGTAGCTCCGCATCTCCCCGACGGCCTGGTCCCGATGACGCGGAACGGGCGAGCATACGTCAGCCTCGTCGGGGTGGAACTGACGAAGGTCCGCGTGC
Organism: Bacteroidetes bacterium QH_10_64_19; assembly: GCA_003023125.1. The sequence goes on along the minus strand of PXSY01000243.1, from coordinate 6,539 downwards.
TCGGGCTCGTGGGCCCGGGCTTCCGGCGCGTCCCCGCAGTCGAACTGCGCGTGCACGTCCAGCCGACGCAGGGAGACGCGGACGCGGCAGGAACGTGGACCGTGCGCGCCCACGTGTCGCGGCATCTCGTGGCCTGGGGCGCGCGCCTGCTGTACCGCGAGCCGGTAGCGGCGGCGTCCATGCAGCCCATACGGCGCGAGCCCGAAGAGTACCTGGAGGTGACCTATCGGTTCGACTGGAAGGGACGCGAGCAGCGCCTTCGCGTCCGGGGCGAGCGAACGCCCGTCGTGCCCGCCCCCGACGCTCTTGCCCACCCGCTCCTGCGTCCGGACTGGCGATACACGACGACGCAGAACGGGGTCCTACTGCGGACGCGCATCGACCGACCGGCAACGCCCATTCACCGCGTGCAAGAGCACCACGTGACCGTGCAGTGGCCCGACGTCTACGGCGAGATTGGACACCTGCTGGCAGATCGAGACCCGGCCCTTGTCCTCTTGTCTCCCGGCACGCCCGTCACGTTACGATGGCGGGAACACGTGTAGAGCTCCCTCACAATGTTCGTCCAGGACGTTGACGTTGCATTCAAATTCCTGCCTTCCCGGAGCTGTTCGACACCCCCGACACGCCGTGGGACTCCTCGCAGCCCTTCGGGCCGCTATTTAGCCTCGACGGCATTCACC
>PXSY01000243.1:0-5654 GCA_003023125.1 Bacteroidetes bacterium QH_10_64_19 | reverse complement strand
TCGTGTCCTGAGCCTGCAGGGTAATCGATCCGTTTTCGGTCCGCACCTCGAGGGTCGGCCCTCCCTCCCCCAACTGCGCCGTATAGCGCGCCCCCGCATCGACGGGCGCAAATTGTTCGGTTGAAAACGACAGTCCCTGCGTCCGAATGGTGCCAACGTTTGTGCGGGCGTCGACCTGGGCTGATGCGTCTGGGGGTAGGCCCACGTCCACGTCGCCGTTCGAGGTCTGCAGTTGAAGGGGCCCCTCGGCCGGAACGGCGCGGAAGCCTACCCGCACGTCGCCGTTTTTGATGGTAACCTCCACCGGGGCCGCGGCGCCCTCAACGTCTACCGATCCATGATCGTGGCGGATGGTGAGCGCACCCTCCACTCCATCCATCTCGACCGACCCGCTTAGCCGATCGATCCGGAGTGCCGACGGACGAGGCACCTGACCCCGAACATCCACCGCGGCATAGTCGCTTTCCTCCGCCTCAAGCGTGTACACATACTCGGCCTCCGTGCCGCTCTCGGTGATCGAGATGCCCTCCAGCACCGAGCGGCCGTCGTCCTGCGACTCTCCCCGACCGCGACGCACAAAGGAGAGGTCGGCCGTCTCCTGGTCCGCCCCTGACAGCTGCACCGAGCCCCGCAGGCCCTCCAGCGCGAGGGGCCGGGCATTGGGGACCACGGCGCGGTTCACCGTGTCCACCACCTCCACCGCCCCGAGCCGCATCACCCCGTCACTCGTTCGAGACACGTCGGACTCTTCCTGCTGACAGGCCCCGAGCAGTCCACTCCCGGCGACAAATAGCGAGATGACAAGCAATCGTGTAGTCGACATGGCAATGAATGTGGATGAGAAAAGAACGCGGCGAGGGCGCCCGGTTAGTGAAGCTCAATGTTTTGGATAAACCGACGGGCGGCGAAGTAGGACCCAACCCATCCGAGCAATACGCCGCCCGCGATTAGACCGCCCACGAGTCCCAGTTCAATGTGAAACGAGAGCGGGGTTTGATCGATCTGCTGCAGAAAGCCGCGGTAGAGGCCCCAGACGACGCCTCCCGCCACCAGTCCCCCGAGGGATCCCTGCACGATGCCTTCGACCAGGAACGGGCGACGCACGAAGCGATCGGTCGCCCCCACCAGCTTCATCGTGCGGATGAGCAGGCGCCGCGCATAGATCGTGAGCCGGATGGTGTTGGCCACCAGAAAGAGGGCGGCGAGGACGACGATGCTACCAAGTGCTATGCCAATGGCGTTGATGAGCTGTCGGTTCTGAGCCACGCGTACGAGCAGGTCTCGGTTCAGGACCACGTCGTCCGCACCCCGCCACTGCTCAACCGTGCTCGCCATCTGAGACATGCTGTCGGGATGGGCGTGGCTCGGGGCCATCTCAATTCTAATCGACGCCGGGAGAAAGGTGGGCTCCTCGAAGGCAGACGCCCCCTCCCCAAACTCGCGCCGAAAAATTTCGGCCGCCTCTTCATGGGACACAAAATCCGTCGCCGCCACTCCAGGGGCGGTTTGGATGCGGGCATGCAGGGCCTCCTTCTCCTCCTCGGTCGCCTCCTGATCGATGAAGACCTCCATGCGACTGGCCTGCTCGCGCAGCGTGTCCGACACAACTTTCGCCTCATACCCCACAATCCCAAACACGCCGATCAGTATGAGCGCCACCGCAATGGCGCTCGTGGACGCGACGGCGGAAAACGCAGCCCGTCGCAGATTGGCAAGTCCTTCGCGAATGAAGTACGGCAGCACGGAAACAGCAGCAAGCAGTGAACGAAAAGCAGCCGTACGGTCAACCTACAAACGCGGCGTCCGAAAGGGCAAGCCTGGTACGTGTGGATGAACGGAGGTGTGGAGGTTTGGATGCAGGAGGCCCCGCCGGAATGCGACTCGTAACGCCTAACTTCTCCCGCCTCGAACTTCTCAATCCTCTCACTCTCGGCCTTCTCACCTTCAACCTTCCAGTCTCACCCTTCAAGATCGTCCGGATACGTGTCGCCCTGCGGATAAGCGCCGAGCACCTGGAGCTCCATCGTGATCTCGCGGAGGTGGTCCAGCGCCCGGGCCACCGGCTCGTCCCCGACGGCCCCGTGCACGTCGAGATAGAACCGGTAGCGGCCGGGATGCCCCACCAGGGGCCGACTCTCAATTTTTGCCAGATCGAGCTCTCGGAGCGCAAAGACGGCGAGGCTCTTGAACAGCGCGCCCGGCACGTTCTCCTGCAGCACAAACGCGAGGGAAGTTTTCAGGGCGCCGTCACCGATCAACGCTGCCCCTCCGTCCTCGGCGGCAAGAACGAGGAAACGCGTGAAATTCTGCGCATCGTCTTGGAGGCCGTCCGCCAGGATCTGCAGGTCATACCGCTCGGCGGCGCGGTGCGAGGCCACTGCCGCCGTCGTGGCGTCTCCGGCCGCGGCCACAGCACGGGCCGCCCCGGCCGTATCCGGCGTGGCCTCGGGCGTAGCGTTGGGCACGTGCGCCCGCAGCCAATCCCGACACTGCCCCAGCGCCTGCTGGTGAGAGCGCACCACCTCCACGTCGTCGATCAACGCCCCGTCCGGCGCCATCAGGCAGTGATGAATGCGCAGCTGCAGCTCGCCGACAATCGTCACTGCGTGGGTACGCAGGTGGTCGTAATTGACCCGCACGCTGCCGTAGACCGCGTTCTCGATGGGCACCACGGCCCGGTCCGCCGTCCGATCCTCGACGGCTTCGAACGCATCCTTGAACGTGGCACAGGGATGCACATCGGCCCCGTCAAACACGCACTGGACCGCCTCTTCACTGAAGGCACCGGGCTCTCCCTGAAAGGCAACGCGAAGGGCCATGCTCGTGACGAATTGGATCGAGAAGCCGACTCGATAACCGAAATGATCCGCAGCGGTCGAGGTGCTCCGGGATGGAGGTTCAGCCTCCGTTCGGCCCGAAAAAGATTGGCATTTCCACGCCTCACAGGCCCCTGCGTTCCGATATACCGCCCGAAAATAAAAGATGCCCAGCCAGCCCCGACCGTCGTCGGGACCGACTGGGCATGGAGGGACCGCACGCAAGGTCGTCCTGTCAGAGAACGACCCTCGCGCGACGGGGTGTCACGCTCGTTTCAAGCCCCGATTCACCGGTGCGGGAGAATCGGGCATCCAACAACGGTCGTGCTACTGGATCTCAATCTGACGGCGCGTGCTCTCTTCCGTCTTCGGCACGTTGATCGTCAGCACACCCTCGTCGTACGAGGCCTCCACGTGTTCCGGATCGACCGCGTCCGGCAACGTGAACGTGCGGTGGAAGTTGCCGAAGGCACGCTCGACGCGGACGTACTCTTCGCCTTCTTCCGTCCGCTCACTGGAGCGCTCACCGCTCACCGTGAGCGTGTTGTTCTGGAGGTTGATGGTAATGTCGTCCTTCTGCATGCCAGGCACGTCCAGGCGGATGCGGAACGCGTCGTCCGTCTCCGACAGGTCCGTGCGCGGCGCCCAGACGGCCGACGTGTCGTCGTCGCTGCCGCCGAAGAACTGATCGAAGATGCTGTCGACCTCGCGCTGCAGGTCGCGAAGCGTGCGGTTCGGGGTGCGGCGTGTCAGCTGCGTCATGGCTCTCACCTCCTGCGGTTGCTTGATTCAACAGTACAGCGAGTATGTTGAGGATGGTGCGTTTCAGCACCGTCCGATTTCAATGAGCATTCCACTCGTGTGAGGCATCAAGACTCGTACCACCCCAAGTACAGATCGAATCGGCCTGAAATTTCGGCAATGGCGTCTGTCGTCGTGGCAGTCGACTATAGATCTGACGGAGTCAAGGACTGTTGTCGATGGGTCGACGTTCAGGAGGTCCTGCGGGCCCCGGTCGAACCAAACAGACCGCTCCCGCAAGGATCCATTGTCCGCTCGATCGATCCCTCTCATTGAACCATTCGACACGGGGTACAGGTAGAGCGCAGTATCGAAGAGATCATCGGAGACCCTGAACGAAATGGACGGGGAAAATGCCTTCCACATGTTTAACGAGATTGCCTCCGAAACCTCGAACATGGGGATGCGGATTGGCTCATTCACAGCCTGACCCGTCCTGAGGAAGAACAGCCCGAGACGTACGCGGCCGAGGTGCCGTACCTGCTCTCGCGGTATCTCGACGCCGCGGAGGTTGATGCGACGTACGATGATTTCCGTCCGCTCCGCAGTCAGGTCGTCGACTCTCTGCGGCAATTTTCCCCCAATCCCACCCTGGTGCGCGACGTGGAGGCGGCGTGGGAAGAAGCTGTGACCGCTCCTACTCGGCCGCCATATCGATCGCGACCGGCAGGTGATCCGATGCGTGGGTTGTGTCGTTTTCCTGAAGCCCGTAGGCCGAGCGCATATTCTCAGAAAGCGTCGGGGTGTGCAGCACAAACTCGTGGACCACCTCCAGCACGCTGTCGCTCACAAACGCATAGTCGAGGCGGCCCGGCGGAAACGAACTCGTCGCATTGGTCCAGGTGGTGTGCATCGGCGAATTGACCTGCCGCGGCCTGGTGTCGAGCAGCGGCGAGCCGTCCCAGTCCGGCGCCGCGTCGGGCCCGAAGCGGTCGTTGTGGATGACGTCGCCCGTCCGCAGGGTCCGGGGCTGTTGCGCGTCGCCCACGAAGTTCATGTCGCCCAGGACGACAATGGGAGTGTCGGGGGCAATCCCGAACGGCCCCTCGCCCTGCTTCACGTCCCTCAGAAAGGCGACGACCCCGTCCACTACCCGCTGGCGCTGTGTGTTGCGGGAAGGCTCGTCGCCGTCCGGGCCGTAGTTGCAGCAGGGCGGATGCATGTTGATGGCGAGAAGCTTTGATCCCAGCGCGTCCCGAGCGTCGAGGAGAAATGCGCCGCTCCTGTAGTCGTCGTAGCCGGAGATTTCGTGGGTGTCGAGGATGGGATAGCGGCTGCCCAGAACGAGGTCCTGGCCGCGCTTCGCCCACGTCCACGCGTCGGGCAGCCCGAGATCCTCTTCAATGCCGTTCACCTCGGACGCGCTCTGATCGTAGACTTCCTGAAAGGCGATCACGTCCGGCTCCACGGCGTCGAAGATGCGCCGAAAGCTGGGCCGACGATCGTCCTGAAAGATCGCGCTCACGTCCCGATCAAAGTCGTTCACCGAGTTGTAGGAGAGCATCCGCACCTCCGACCCGCCGGGCCGGTCGATGGACGGCGCGTCCACCCCCGTGTCCGCCTCCGACAGCACGTACCCGAGTCCGCCCGTCTCGTCCGGAAGTCGATCGCCATCGGCCGAAAGGACGATCCGAAGACTATCGCCGCGAAGGAGCAACGATGAGCCGCCGGGGGTCGCCGCACGGTCCAGGGCCACCTCGAAAGTCTCGGACTGCACCGTGGGCAGGGTCGTGAGCCCAATGTCGGCGTGCTCTACCTCCTGGGTCTCCCCGTTCCGAACCACCTGCCCGGACCGCTCCCCGAACGTCCAGGAGAGCTCCGCCCCGAGGCCCCAGGCAGACTGGCCCGTCGTAGGATCGTTGTCCGTGTCGAGATGAAGCGTGATGTTGTTTCCTTCCTGCAGGTTGAGGGGATGCTTCGCCTCGATCCGGAGAAACAGATGGCGCTTGGTGTGGGCCGCCCACAGGCGTTCGAGGTCCGTAGTGGCCGCGTCCTCCGTTCCGTCGGCGTAGAGGACCGAAAGATCAGTCCAGTCGT
>PXSY01000242.1 GCA_003023125.1 Bacteroidetes bacterium QH_10_64_19 | reverse complement strand
GGCTTCGTGCCCCGACAGCCAAGGAGAGGAGTGAAGGACGCCGGATGTTCATCGTCGTGTCCTCTGGAAATTCAGTCCGCACGGTACGTTCCACGCCCCCAGAACTTTTGCGGCGGGGACAGCCCCCGACGAGAGCAAACCGGTTGTGGGGAGAAGAACGCGTCTCCCGGCGCCCTCGGGAGAACTGTCCGTCCCGGCCCTCGTTGGCAGTCCCGACCAGGCAGTCTCGTCAAATTGGCGATCCCTTCTCATCCGAATCGCACTCCCAACCCTTCCAGTCCCATGGCCCGAAGCGTCAACAAAGTAATTCTCGTCGGCAATCTTGGAGACGACCCGGAGCTTCGCTACACGAACAGTGGCGCGGCCGTCTGCAACATGTCGCTTGCCACCAATGAAAGCTACACCGATCAGGACGGCAACGAAGTGCAGCAGACCGAGTGGCACGACGTGGTCGCCTGGGAGCGCCTCGGGGAGATTTGCGAGGAGTACCTGAGCAAGGGCTCCCAGGTCTATTTCGAGGGCAAGCTCCAGACCAACGAGTGGGAGGACCGAGACGGGAATACGCGGTACTCGACGGAGGTAAAGGCCCGCGACATGATGTTCCTGGACAGCAACCGCCAGGGGGCAGGCGACCAGGGCGGAAGAGGAGGGGGAAGCCAGCCCGGAAGTCCCGGTGGCCGGCGACCAGGGGGCGGCTCTGCAGGCGGCGGAGAGGAACAGTCGGAGGATGACACGTTCGAGCCTGATGATGACCTCCCCTTCTGAGAGCCCGTAAAGCCCTGAATAGGATGACGTTACGTAAAATAGAGATGTGACAGGATGCTCAGACTTTCCCGTGGGATGACGCCGGTGTGCCACGGGGCACAGGGGGGAACTCTGTCGTGAGCCGAGTGCGGATGGGATCGGATGCTGTTCCTGAGGACAGGGTCGACAGAGCAGCGCTAACCGTTCTATGACACCAGGCGGGCACGGCGTGGACTTGTGCCTGTGGGGAGTCGTGTTCGAGATACGGTCCTGAGAGTCCAACGCACAGGCCCGTGCTGCTGCCCAGTGTCCTGCTCCCGGATCGCCCGTGGTCAGCATTCCATCCGCTCGCAGAGGTGTTCGCGGAGCTGCTTGCGGGCACGGTGGAGACGGACCCGCACGTTCACCTCCGTCAGGCCGAGCTGCTCGGCGGCTTCGGCGGTCGACTGTTCCCCCAGGTCGCGCAGTTGCACCACGCGCCGGTAGTGGTCGGGCAGCTCCTGCAGGGCATCGTGAACGATCCGCTTCCGCTCGGAGAGCTCCACCTTCTCTTCGGTGGCGCGGGTGGTGTCGTCCCGGTCCACGTGCAGGAACTCGATTGTCTCGTGTTCGAGGTAGTTGTGGCGGTCATTGGTTCGCAGGTAACCGTACGCGAGGTGCTTTGCGATCGAGAACAGCCATGTGGAGACCGAGGAGTCGCCACGGAAGTCGTCGATCTGGCGGTAGGCCTCGGCAAAGGTCTCCTGAACAATGTTTTCGGCCTCGTCGGCGTCGTCCACCAGTTTGAGGACGAAGCGACGGAGCCGCTCCCGCTCTTGCTCAAAAAGGCACCGGAATGCATGCTCGTTCCCGGCCTTGAGGGCGTCGAGCTCTGGGTCGTCCGACGTGCAGGGCTGAGGCATTTCCATGAGGAGAGGCGGCACAATGAGAAGAACGGCGCGGGCAGGGGGCCTTGCCTTCGAGTGCATCTCAGTGTACCTTGGCGGGGGCTTCGTGTTATCACAGAAGTATAACAGAGAGATAAGAAATCAGCGCCCGGTCGTTATGCCTCACCGCAGCGCCGTCGTTCTCCTCGCGTTCGGCCTCTTGTTCCCCATGATCGCATCGGCCCAGCCGGCGTCGACCCGGGTCCGCGACCTCGGCCTCGAGCCCGGCCTCTTCGCGCCCGGTCCGCTCAACGCCATCACCGACGTGGACGGCGTGCGGGTGGGCCACCGGACGCTCATGGAGGGCGATTCAGTGCGCACCGGCGTCACAGCGATTCGGCCGCACGGCGGCGATCTGTTTCGCGAGAAGGTGCCCGCCGCGGTGCACGTGGGCAACGGCTTCGGCAAGGCGGCCGGGTTTCTCCAGGTGCAGGAGCTGGGCACCATCGAGACGCCCATCGTGCTCACGAACACGCTTGACGTGGGGACGGCGGTGGAGGCCACGGTGGCGTGGACCCTCCGCCAGCCCGGCCACACGGACATCGGCTCGGTAAATGCGGTGGTGGGGGAGACGAACGATGGCTTACACGGTGGGGGCGCTCGTGCAGGCCAACTACGGTGGACTTCTGCGCATCGACGGCGTGCCGGTGGGCGAGCGCCTGGGCCGCTACGACTTCCAATCAGTCGTGGAGGGAGACGACAACGGGTCCTGCATGGTTGTGCTCGCGACGGATGCGCCCCTCAGCCCCCGCAATTTGGAGCGGATGGCAAAGCGGGCCATGCTCGGTCTCGCCCGGACCGGCAGCTACTCCAGCAACGGCTCCGGCGACTTTGTCATCGCGTTTTCGACCCGGAACAAGCGCACCGGCAGTACGCCGCCCCGTCCCGACTCCCTGCTTCCAAACGACCGGATGAGTCCGCTCTTCCTGGCGACCGTGGGGGCGGTGGAGGAGGCGGTCTACAACGCCCTCACGACGGCTACCACCGTCACGGGGCGCGACGGGCACACGCAGGAGGCGCTCCCACTGGATCGCCTCCGCACGATCTTGCGCGAGGCGGGCCGCATCGACGCGAACTGATCCTCTTTGCTTCATGCCGAGCAACGACGAGATCCATCGTCTCCGGGAGGAGGTCTCGGGGGACGAGGAGATTGAGACGACCTTCCAGCGGCTCCGTCAAGAGGGGCATTCGCGCCTGGAGGCGGTGCAGCTCATCCTGGATGCGCTCGGCGTGTCGCTGGCGGAGGCGAAGACGCTACTCGTTGCATACGACACCTGGGACGAGGCCCGCGCGGCAACGGGATCTGCGTCGGGGGGCTCCGGTGACGCGTCTACGAGTGAAAATCCGGTCCCCCCGGCGCCGGGGTGAGAGAAAAGCAGCACTGCGTGAGACGGGATACGTACTAATTGCCTCAACCCTCGGCGCCAGGACGCCGCGTGCTCCGAGAGTCCCTTTTCACGGATCACGCCTCACGAATCCTTCCGTCCCGGCTATCCGATCAGGACCTCGTGCCACCGGGCGTTACCCGATCAGCGATTTGTAGAAGTCGAGCGTCTGCTCGGCGATGGCCCGCCAACTGAACTGCTCCTCTACGCGCTGGCGCGCCGCAGTGCCCATTGCCTCGCGCCGCTCCGGATCGGTCGTCACACCGGTGTAGAGCGAGCCGTCGACGCGG
>PXSY01000241.1:8491-14770 GCA_003023125.1 Bacteroidetes bacterium QH_10_64_19 | reverse complement strand
CGTTCCGAGTACATTCTCCACCCCGCCGCCCTGCGGCGCCCACATCAGGAGCAGAAGTCCCCCGATTCCAGCCAGCAGGGCGAGTCGGTACGCGGCGTTTTGCATTGGGGCGCACATTCGGTCCAAGAGACGGTCCCCGCAGGGCCAAATGAAGCCAGTTCGTCATGCGTCCTCGGCGGATGCCTCGTTCCCGACAGCCTCGAAGGGGCCGGTTGGAATCCGCTCGGCGACGCCCGTGGCGCCCTCATGCGGCCCGGTCCTTGCAGTCACTGTAAGGCGATCTCCCGATACCTCGACCTCCCACCGCTCCCGATCGGTGTCGTCGGCGCCCTCGTCCTTGAGCACGACCGCTTCCCGGCCGGGCTCCAGGATTGGATGCGGAGCGACCGAGAGGGCGTTGCCGTCGTCTTTGACGACGTCCCAGGTGTCCTGGGTGGCGACGTAATAGGTGGGGACGGCGGGCGACTGGCCGTTCCATCGGAGGACCTTCCAGTACCCAACCCAGGGCAGATCCGCAGCTTCCTCCGCATCAGCGTCGGAGGCGGATGTGTCGGTCGGGCGCACGTCGTCTTCGGAGGGCATAAACGGCAATGTGTGGCGTGATCAGAGAACGGCGCGGTCTCTGCGGGGAGTCCTCGCGGTGTGGGCCACTGTAACTGAGCGACCGTAGGAGCGATCCGCCGGTTTGCAGCGAATAACCCATTCACGACGGGCCCTCTCCCTGAAGTCTCTAATCGGACCGTCGAGAGCCGGGGCGGCGTCGTGTCGCGCAACGGGCCTTCCGGAGTGGCCGCGGCACTGCGGCAGGCAGTCACTTATAGCCACTGCTCTTGGGCGAGCATACACCTGAGGGCGTGACGAAAGCTGAGTCTATTGCGGTTGTGGATGTCGAAAACGCCACCGGCGTCGATCCAAAAAGAAACGCCCGTCCCGACCGGCCTGGACAACCAGTGGTGACGGGCACGTGTGGGAAGACTTCTGGAGCACCGTTAGCGTCCCTTGGATTGGCGCTGAAGGCGAACCGTCAGTACGCGAACCATCTGCTGGCGCACGCGCTCCGATTCCTCAAAGTGGATCCGGTCCGCAAGTCGGGACATGGCCGACTCTCCGCCAACCGCACTCAGCGCGTTAACGGCCATGATTCGGAGGCTCTCGTCGGTAGATTCTTCGTAGAGACGGAGCAGTTCCGGCACGACAGGCCGAAAGTCAATGTCCGGGCCGATCTCTCGAGTACTCCAGCACAAGGCGCACAGCAATTTTCTGACGCTCAGGGGCTCCCGTTTCCAGAAGGGGGCGCACCTGCTCGCCGAAATTTTCCGTCCAGGACGTTTCGGCGGAACCGACTTCCGGGGGGTCATCTGTTGTCCGGTGGCCGCCTCAAAGTGAGGTTTCCAGCGAACATGTGGGAAGCCCACCGGTCCAATTCGCAACGCTAACAATTCTCTCCCACCCCGTTCCCGCACTTATGCCGACTGACGCGACGATTCGCTCTCTGGATCGCACCGATGCGCTCCCTGCTTCTCCTTTTCCCACGGAGGACCCCGTCCTGAGCCAGATTGGCGACACTCCAATGATTCCGTATCCGGGGGTAGGCGACGGGCGGCTCCTCTGTAAGATGGAGTCGGAGAACCCCACCCGGTCGATGAAGGACCGCATCGCGATGGGCATCCTGACGGAGGCGCTTCAGGAGGGCGACTACGACACAGTCGTGGAGGCCAGTTCCGGGAACACCGCCGGCGGCGTGGCGCTCGTGGCCAATCGCCTGGGCCTCACGTGCAAACTCACGTGTCCGGAGGGCACGAGTCCCGACAAGATTGGCTACATGAAGGCGTTCGGCGCGGAGGTACACCAGTGCCCGGACGTGGACTCGGACCACCCCGACCACTACCGGACGGTGGCGGCGCGCCTTGCCGAGGAGGAGGGGGCCTTCCTCGTCGATCAGTACCATAATCAGTCCAATCCGGGCGTGCACTACCAGTGGACGGGGCCAGAGATCTGGGCGCAGGCCGGTGGGGAGATGACACACCTCGTCAGTGCAATGGGCACGGGCGGGCTCCTCAGCGGAAGTGCCCGTCACGTGAAAGAGCAGGCCGAGGCCGAAGGGCGAGACGTGACCGTCGTGGGGGTGGACGCCGAATGCTCCAACATTTCCACGGCCTTCTACGACGACGAGCCGGTGCCCTACGACACCAGCGTGGAAGGGCTCGGAAAAGGCGGAGACCTTCCGACGATGTGGTTCGACTATCTCGACGAGATGCGCGACGTCGCCGACGAGCAGGCCTTCCAGCAGGCCCGCACGTCGGCCCAGGAGCATGGAGTCCCGATCGGCCCGAGTGCGGGGGCGGCCCTTTCGGTGGCGCTCGACATCTGCGCCCAGGACCCGAACGCCCGAGTCGTGAGTATCGTCTGCGATGGGGGCGAGCAGTACTTCGACGCGCTGTTTGGCGTGTAGCTTTCGGAAGGCCCGGGTCCGCCCTGCGTTTTGTCTACGCTACTGGAGCTGGACATCCCCGACGATGGCTCGGGGTGCCGAGGAAAGTTGATCCGTCCGGCATTGCACGCGAACGCTGACGGTGCTGGGGTCCGCGCTGGCTCCGGTGGCAGCATCGAGCCGCATGGTGTGGCGGCCCGGAGCCTCATGGGTGTGCGCGGAGAATTTCTCGTTTGTGGAGCAATCCGTTGCTCTATTCGTCCGTGCGTCTCTGTCATTTCTTCTGCGATCAGCGGCCGTTGAGCCTCCATTCTCCGCAAGGCTTTCAACACCCAGACTGCTCATTTCCCGATGCTCTTGACGGAGACGCTTCTTCTCCGTCTATTGAGCACGGTCGCTCCGGCCAGCGAGTCCTCCTTGGTTGTTGATTGACAGGTTGTGCCATGTCCTCATCGTCCGAAACTGCCTCCGCGTCTGCCTCGCCCGTCGGCGTCGATGTGGGCGGCACCTTCACCGATTTCGTCGTCGTGACCACCGACGGCCTGGAGGTGCACAAAGAACCCACGACCGAGCCTCAGCACGAGGGCGTAGTGCGGGGGCTCGACGCTCTAGAGAGATCCGCGTCGGCCCCGGTCGTGCACGGCACCACCACGGCAACGAATGCGCTGCTCGAACGGAATGGGGCGCGGACCGCGCTGGTGACCACCAAGGGCTTCGCCGATGTGCTTGCGATTGGGCGCCAGAACCGGCCCGACCTCTACGCCCTTCAGGCTGCCAGCAATCGGCCCCCGCCCCTTGTGCCCGCGGAACGCCGCCACGAAGTCCCCGAGCGCCTGAGCGCCGACGGCGATGTGCTCACGCCCCTCGACGAAGACGCGGTGCGGCAGGTGGCGCAGACTCTCGCTGAGCAGAACGCAGAGAGCGTGGCCCTCGTCTTTCTCTTTTCGTACCGGCGGCCCGAGCACGAGGACCGCGCCGCCGAGATCTTGCGGGAGATGCTTCCGGGCGTGTCGATCACACGGAGCAGTGCCCTGCTGCCGGAATACCGGGAGTACGAACGGACGGCCACGACGGTCGTCAATGCCTACGTGCGGCCCACAGTGGCGCGTTATCTGCGTCGGCTCGATCAGGACGTCGGCGACCGGTCCGTCCGGGTCATGCAGTCGAACGGCGGCACTATTGGGCTCGACCTGGCGTCCGAACAGGCCGCGCGGCTGGCCCTGAGCGGCCCGGCCGGCGGAGTGGTGGGCGCGCTCGGGGTGGCCCGGCGGGCGATAGGCACGGACGCCCCCCGCATCATGACGCTCGACATGGGCGGTACGAGCGCCGACGTGGCGCTCTGCGACGGGGCGGTGCCCCGCACCACCGAGCATACCATCGCGGACCTGCCGCTACGCCTGCCCGCCACGGACATTCACACGGTGGGGGCAGGCGGCGGAAGCATTGCCCGCGTCGATGCCGGGGGCAGCCTGCGGGTGGGGCCGGAGAGCGCCGGGGCGGAGCCGGGACCGGTCTGCTATGGCCGCGGCGGCACCGAGCCGACGGTCACCGACGCGCACCTCGTCCTGGGGCGCCTGCAGGCCGAGCATGTCCTCGGGGGCGAGGGGGCGCTCGACATGGCGCCCGGCGCGGCCCGAGAGGCTGTCGGCGCGCTTGGGGCAGCCATCGACCGGTCGGCCGAAGACACTGCGCTCGGCATCCTCCGCATCGCGAATGCCACCATGGAGCGGGCCCTCCGGCGCGCGTCCTCAGCGCCCTGGGCCTGCTCATGGCCGACGTGGTGTACGACACGTCCCGCGCCGTGCTGGCCCGTGCCGATGCGCTCCAGACAGATCCGGAGCCGCTTCGCACTGCCGCCGACGCGGTAGACGACGAAATCCGGGCCGTGCTCACTGACCGCGGGGCGCCGGCGCTCACGCACGAACTCGATCTGCGGTACGTGGGACAGAGCTACGAGGTGAGCGTGCCTGTGGAGACGCCGATCGCGTCCGCCCGTGTCGCCGACGCCGTCCAGGGCTTCCACGAGCGGCACCGCCAGCGCTACGGCCACGCCGACCCCGACGAGCCGGTGGAGGTCGTTGCGCTCCGCGGGCGCGGAACCGTGGCCGTGCCGCCGCCGGACCTGCCCCGCGAGCCCGAAACGGACGTACCGCTTGCCGAGGCCGAGCTTGACCGCCGCCCCGTCTGGTTCGCGGCGGACGGGCCCACAGAGACCACCGCCTACGCCCGCACCGCCCTGCACCACGGCCATGCATTCGAGGGGCCGGCCATCCTCCATCAGTACGACACCACCATTGTCGTGCCCCCGGCCTGGCAGGCGCGAGTCGACGAGTGGCAAAACGTGTGGATTGAGCGTTAGCGTCGTTTCTAGTTCTGAGATCGTGCTTTGCTGGAAGGATGACGAGTCTCTTGAGAGTGCTGGCTTTTCCTCCATAAACGTATAACGTTCAACGTTTTAACGTTGGAACGTTATGTGCGCTCACCCGGGCCGAGACGGCTTGTGTCTTCCGGGGGTGCCCTCAGACTCTATTCGGGAGGGCCCGTCCTGGTCACTGACGCACCCACGTGTGTTGAAAAAAGCAGGGTCAACATTCGTTGCTTCTCACCCGGAGACTTCCTGACGGCCGCTCATGTCCAATGCACGTCCGTTCGACGAGTGGTGTCGCCGCCTGAAGGCGTCGGACCGGTCGGCGTACGCCGAGCTCTTCGATGAGATGTACAGGCCGCTTTTTCGGTATGTCCGCTCGATCACAGAGACGCCCGAGGCGGCCCGGGATGTGACCCAGGACGTGTTCATCCGGCTGTGGGAGGCCCGCGACTCGCTGTCTACGGACCAGTCCCTCGAGGCCTATCTCTACCGCATCGCCCGGAACCGGGCCTACAACCACGAGCGCAACCAGCGCACCCGGACGGAGAAGGAGGACGCTGTCCGCGACAAGACTCCCGCCCAGCCGGCCCCGCCGACGCGCCCCGACGTGCAGGCGGACGCGGACCGGCTCGAAGATCGGCTGTGGCAGTGGATCGGGGAGCTGACCGAACGGCAGCGCGAGGCGCTCGTGCTGAGCCGGTTTGACGGTCTGAGCCACGACGAGGTGGCGGAGGTCATGGACATCTCGCCGCGGACGGTGAACAACCACATTGTGCGCGCCCTGAAGCACCTGCGCGGCCGCATCCGTGATTACGAACCCAACCTGCTGGACGCTGATGAGCACTGATACGCCCCCAATCCCGCCCGATCTGCAGGACCGGCTTCAGGACGAGCCGGACGACGCCCGCGCCGACCTGGAAGCGGTGTGGGAGGCCCTCGACGCCGCGGAGGCTGCGGCGAACGAGGGGGCCGCCCCCGACGCGGCCTGGGCGTCGATCGTCCACGAACTCCCGGAACTCGATGCGACCCCAGACGATGGGGCCGAGACCGCGGATCCCTCCCAAGCAGAGCCGTCGTCCCGTCGCCGGCGGCGCCCGGCCCGGCAGCTGTCCCGCGGGATGAGACGGGCGGCGGTCGGGCTGGCCCTGGCCGTGGTGCTGATCGTCGGAGGGCTGTGGCTGTGGCGGCAGCCCGTGACGGTCACGGTCCCCAGCGGCCAGCAACGCACTGCGACCCTGCCTGGTGGCTCTACGGTCGACCTCAACAGCGGCACCACCCTTTCGTACCGCCGCGGCTTCCAGGCCTGGCCGTTCGTGGACGCCGACCGGCGTACCGTTCGGATCGACGGAGAGGCCTTCTTCGAGGTAGCCGACGGGGCCCGGACCTTCACGGTGGAGACCGAGAATGCGAGGGTTACCGTCACAGGGACGAAGTTCAATGTGCGAGCGCGGGCCCAGAACGCCTCGACGCGCGAAACGGC
>PXSY01000241.1:0-8453 GCA_003023125.1 Bacteroidetes bacterium QH_10_64_19 | reverse complement strand
TCCCACCGCGCCGGAGTCGGTCAGTGTTGAGCACGTGCTGGCCTGGCGCAACGATGGGTTCGCCGCGCGGGCACAGCCGCTGTCGGCGGTTCTCAGCGATCTCGAGCGGCGGTACGACGTGAGACTCCGTCTCCATGATTCCGTGGAGCAGGCCCGGGCGCCCGTCTCGCTCTACTACCCGGAGCCGGCGGAGTTAGAAACCATTTTACACGACCTTTGTACAGCCCGCGATCTCAACTACCGCCCCACGAGCCGCGGATTTGAGATCTTCGCGGCCTCGGATGCCCCATAGCGCAGTCTCCTCCCGACCGGGGACCCAAACGCACCGCAATTTTCCAGGGAGACGGCGGACGGCAGGACTGCGGGCCACGATGCGTTGCGGCGGTCCGCGGTCCGTCGTCATCCGACCAAAGCGGTTGCATCCTGCAACTTGGACTGCCATGTCCTTCATCGATTCTAACGCCCATGTCGCGTTTCGTCTGTCGTGAGCGATGATGCGTTCGGCCCATTTCGGTGCGGTGGAGTGCTGGCGGTCCTGCTCCTCTGCAGCCTTGGGGGACAGGCCCTTGCCCAGTCGCCCGACGCGAAGCCGGTGTCGCTCGGCATTCAGGATGCGCCGCTGGGGCAGGCCCTGGAGCAGGCCGCCGCCGCGTCCGGCATCAGCCTCGTCTACGACGCCGCCCTCGTGGCCGACCGGCGGGCCTCGTGCATCACAAGAGACGCCGGGCCGGAGGCCCTCCTGCGGTGCCTGCTCGACGAGCATCCCATCGACTACATTCGGACCTCGAAGGGAACGTACGTGCTCCGCGACGCCGTCCGTCGCCCTCCTCAGCGGGGTCGATTGGCCGGAATTGTGCGGGACGGCGAAGAGGGACGCCCGCTGCCCGGCGCTCACGTGCGACTTCCGGAGGCCCGGAGCGTCACGGGGGGCGCGGCCGATTCGACGGGACGGTTTCGGCTGAATGGGCTTCTGCCCGGTCCCCACCCCGTCGTGGTGACCCACCTCGGCTACAGCCGCCACGAGGCCACGGTCTACGTGCCGCCCAATGGAACGGCGCGTCACGAGGTCACGCTCTCGCCCTCGCCCATCGCGGCTGCCGACTCGCTCGTCATCGATGCCGACCGGTACGGTCCGGGGGCTGCCCAGAGCGAGGGGGAGCGTGTGTCGGGGGGCGATCCGGGCTGGAAGCAGGCGGCGGCGTCTCCCGACGTGCTCGACGCGGCTCGTTCGCTCCTCGGCGTGACCGCGTCGCCGCCCCACACCGATCTCCGCATTCAGGGGAGTCCCACGGGAGGGCACACGCTCCGCCTCGACGGCGTGCCGGTGCGGAATCCGGCAAGCGCGGGGCGGCTCCTGGGCGCCTTCAGTCCCCTGGCGCTCGATGGCCTGACGGCCCGCAAGGCCGGGTTTGGGGCCCTCCACGGAAATGCGCTCTCCGGCGCTCTCGACCTCAACCATGACCTGTCGGGGCAAAGCGCCCGGTACGGCGCGATGCGGGTCGATCCGCGCAGCCTGGACGCTCGGCTGCAGGGGACGACGTCCTTGGGCTCGACCCCCGTTACGGCCATGGTGGCCAGCCGCGTGAGCGTGTGGGACGTGTATCAGGACACGGGCCTGTACGACCTCATTGACCGATGGTCGACGCTCGACCCGATCCTCGCGGCGGCGCGGATCCCGGCCGACACCTCGCTCACGGGCTCGCTGGGCGCCCGGGCCCAGCCTAACGCCGGGTTCTACGATGTGCATGGGGCGGCTCGCTTCGAGTTCGCCCCCTCGGAACAGCTGTACGTCTCTGCCTACCACGGGGGGAGCGACCTGGGGGCCGATCTGGTGCTGGGACAGAGCGTAACGCAGACAACGAGCACCATTAGAGATCGGGAGGCAACCCTCGATACCTCGGCCTTTACGGTGCCCACCCGCGATGAGTATACCTGGACGAATACGGCTGCGCAGGCCCGCTACGAGGCGCCGGTGGGGGAGCGAGCGACGGGGCGCCTCCGGGCTGCCGTGAGCCATTACCAGAGCGACACGCAGTCTGAGGTCGGGACGGTGGAGCCGGCCTTTCAGGCGGGATACAAGCCCGCGCTGACCGCGGCACGCCGGGCGGCCTACGGACAGGAGGGGGCAAACGAGGTGACGGAGGTCGACCTGAAAGGCCGGGTCAATGTTTCGTTTTCGGAAGGTGGGGGGCTTGTTTGGTCGGCAGGAGTCACGTATCAGGACAGCCGGTTCCGGATCGGGAATGCCTTCGCCCCGCGTCTGCAGCACCAGACCGGCACGGCGCGACTGTACTCGGCCGCCGAAGCGACGATGAGCCTCGGCGCCCACACGCAACTGGACGGCGGCCTGCGTCTGACCGGCATGCCGGACCGGGGCACCATCTATGCGGAGCCGCGTGGCGCCCTTCGTCACCATCAGTCGATTGACGGGCTCGGCACCGTCGGCGTCAACGTGCGCGGCGGGCTCTATCGGCAGTTTACGGCACAGTTCGACCTGAGCCGGGACGGGGCCACGGCGGTCGTGCCCACGACTCGAATCTGGCTTCCGGTGTCGTCCTCGCTCACGCCACCCCGCACCTACCACCTCGCGGCCGATTTGTCCTGGCAGCCCGCCCCGCAGTGGACCGTGACCCTGGAAGGGTATCGGAAGTGGCAGCCGCACCTGCTCGCCATCGACTATCCGGCGCTCCGGGCACAGTCCGAGACGTCAGGGGGCGCGGCCGAGCCTGCCGACATTCTGTCGTCGAGTCACGGGGATGCTTACGGCGGCGGCCTGCGGCTGGAGTATGAACACGACGATCTCGTCGGATCGGCCCGCTACGCCTACAGTCGCGCCCGGCGTACCTTTCCCGGCCGCTTCGACGAGCGGCTGACCCCGGTGCCCTGGACGGAGCCGCATCGCCTCACCCTGAATGCCGAGATCCCCGTGGGGGCCGGGGTCGCGCTCGAAGCGCAGGGCGAGGGCGTGTGGGGGCGCCGGTGGGGCTATCGGCGGGCCTACTACGCGTACCTGACGCCGTCGGACCTCGAGGAGGCGTGGGAGCGGCTCCGGCTGGACCGGCCCGGCACCCATCGCCTGCCGCCGCGGTACCGCCTCGACACCGGCCTTCACTTCACGCACTCCTGGGGCGGTGTCAACGTGAAGGGGCGGCTCGGCATCGCCAATCTGCTCGACCGACAGAACGTCGCCGACTGGGCCCTGCAGCCGCAGCCGGACGGCACCGTCTCGCGGTGGACCCGCCCCCTGCCGGGCCGGCGCGCCACGATCTCGGTGCGCATCCGCTACTGATCGTGGCGGGCGGGTTTCCCCTATTTCTCGGACTGGCGAAATCGGCCGCCGTGGGGCCCAGTCCTACCCGTGCTGCCGAACGACCCATCGCTGAAAGAAGCGGTCCAGTACGATGAATGACCCATCGTCCCGGTCGATCAGATCTCGTTCCATGAGCGCCTCCGCGGCGCGCTGCGCGTTCGAGGGCGACTTGAGGCGATATTGGTCCACGAACGCCGACGAGAACGGCTGAACGTCCCCGGGTTCTTGAGCCAGGCCGAGCAGGAACCGCTGCTGGTTCGTCGTAAGTCCCTCCCAGAGCGACGTATACGCGTAGCTCTCGCGATCGAGGAGAATCTGAACCGCCTGCTCGACGTCGTCGGTCGTCACCGTCTCTCCCGCCCCGCAGCGTTCCCACAGCACGTGGCAGAGGTGCTGGACGTAGAAGGGATGTCCCTCCGTGACCCGGCATACCTCACTCACCACCGGGTTCGGAATTGACTTGTCCGCCCGCTCGAACCGCTCGCGGATAAACGGTTGCCAGTCGGCCTCGTCGATGGCCCGAAGCGGGTAGTGCTCGGCGGAACGGTATAGGGGGCGTTTCGAATCGAGAAACATCTCCCGGATGAGGTGCCTGCGACTTCCCGAAAACAGGTACGCCACCTCGTCATGGTGCTGGATTTCGGAGCGAAGGGTGCGCTCGACACGGTCCGTGTCGTAGGTGGCAATTTCCTGGAACTCGTCGAACACGACGGCGACCCGCTTCCCGGTCGCCTCCGCCGCCTTCGCCGGCGCCGCGAGGACCTGCTTCAGCTCCGGGTCCCTCCCCGACGGGGCCTCGGCCTCAAAGGTCAGGACTGGGGCACCAGACTCATCAATCGTCACGCTCGGGCGCAAGCTTCGAAAGAGCGTCCGAGCGTTTTCCAGAAGCGTCTCTGTCGTCGTACTCATGGCCTCGGCCGTGGCCTTGGCCATCGCTTTGGTGAAGGACGCGGGGTCGTCGGTCGGCCACAGGTCGACGTACGTGGTCACGTATTCGTCCTCTGGTAGACCACTGAGAAGTGTGCGGACGAGGGAGGTTTTTCCCATGCGACGCTCCGCGTACAGGAAGAGTCGACCCGCATTGTCGACGGTCCTTCGCAGAACCTGGAGATCCTCCTCCCGATTGCAAAACGAAGAGGGTCCAACCACGCCCCCGTAAGAAAACGGATTGGTCACTGGATGGTAGAGGATTCTTACGGCACACGCGGTTCTGATTACGCATTGTGCATTACGCACGATGCGTAATCTGTTTCCGAAAGCGCGTTCCCGCAGCGTCGTTGTCCGAAAGGGAGCGAAGAGACGCTCATTGCATCACCGCGCCGTCAAGACCGACTACTGTCCCGATTATCAGCTTTCGATGTCATGCCCGACGCCGACCCCATCCTGCTGGAGCTCTACCGCCACCGCTTCGAGGGCGTGGCCGACGAGATGGGCGTCACGCTCCGGCGCACCAGCTACTCGCCCAACATCAAAGAGCGGCTCGACTTCTCCTGTGCGGTCTTCGACGGGGACGGCGGTCTGGTGGCGCAGGCGGCCCACATCCCCGTCCACCTGGGCGCCATGCCCGCGAGTGTGGACGCCGCCCGCACCGCCGTAGACACGTGGGCCGAGGGAGATGTCGTCGTGCTGAACGATCCGTACGAGGGCGGCACGCACCTGCCCGACGTGACGATGGTCTCGCCCATGTTCGTGGGGGAGGCGGAGGCGCCCTCCTTCTTCGTGGCGAGCCGGGCGCACCACGCCGACGTGGGGGGCATGACGCCGGGCTCGCTCCCCCTCGCCACCGAGCTGGTGCAGGAAGGCACCATCATTCCGCCCGTCAAGCTGTACGAGGGCGGCACGCTTAACGAGGCGCTCCTGCGGACAATCCTCCGCAACGTGCGCACCCCGGAGGAGCGACGGGGCGACCTGGCAGCCCAGCGCGCAGCCCATTCGGTGGGGGCGGAGCGCCTGCAGGCCCTGGCCGACACGCACGGCGCCGACGAGGTCACCACCTACGCCCGCCACCTGCAGGCCTACAGCGAGCGCCGGACGCGCGTCGCCCTGGCCGACTGGCCGGCGGGCACCTACACGTTCGTCGACGAGCTGGAAGTGACCGGCGACGAGACCGCCACGATTCGCGCGACGGCGACGGTGGACGCGGAGAGCGTCACGTTCGACTTTGCGGGCACCGACGACGCGGTGGACGGCAACCTGAACGCCGTTCTCCCCATCACCGAGTCGGCCTGCTATTACGTGGTGCAGGGCCTCACCGGAGGGGACATTCCGGTGAACGCGGGCAGCCTCGCGCCCGTGTCCGTGACGGCGCCCGAAGGCTCGCTCGTGAATGCCGAGGCCCCACACGCCGTGGCGGGCGGCAACGTGGAGACCTCCCAGCGCATCGTCGACACGGTGCTCGGGGCCCTCGCGCGGGCGCTCCCCGACCGCGTGCCCGCCGCCGGGCAGGGCACGATGAACAACCTCACCCTCGGCGGCACCCGGCCCGACGGCTCTTCCTTCGCCTACTACGAGACGATCGGGGGCGGCATGGGCGCGGAGCCGGACGGAGACGGCCTCAGCGGCGTGCACGTGCACATGACGAACACGCTCAATACGCCCGTCGAGGCGCTGGAGCAGACGTATCCGTTCCGGATCGTCGCCTATCGGCTGCGACCGGGGAGCGGGGGCGCAGGCCAATTCCGTGGGGGCGATGGCCTGGTGCGCGTCTACGAGTTGCTCGTGCCCACCACCGCGACGATGCTCAGCACGCGACGCACCACGGCGCCGTGGGGGCGAGACGGGGGCGCTGAGGGCAAGTCCGGTCGGACTGTGCTGGTTCGCGGGACCGAGGAGGAACTGCCCGCGCACTTCTCCCGCACGCTCCCGGCGGGAAGTCGCCTGCGCATCGAGACGCCGGGGGGCGGCGGATTCGGTGCGTCAGACTGACTCCTCGGCGTCGGCCGAACGAGGACCTTCCACGACCGGTCGTGCGCGCGTCCTCCTGCTCTCATGCCCCCTCGCTCCGCGACGCTCGGAACGGTGCGGGACGGGCGAGGTACGGATCTTTCCCCTGGCACCCCTGTTCCCATTGATCTCTTTTTCGGACCGATGCCCACGACTCTTCCTGCAAGCGTCCGGGAGACCCTCGGTGAGGAGGCCGCCGGGGACTTCGCCCGCTGGCTCGACGAGACCTTGCAGCAGCGCGCCGTCGAGCGGGACGAGTACCGGGAGGTGCTCTCTCGGCTCGACGTGCTGGAGGAGCGGTTCGTCCAGCTGGAAAACCGAATCGATGAGCGGTTCGAGAAGGTCGATCAGCGGTTCGAAAGCCTGGAAACCCGCATGGACGAGCGCTTCGAACAGGTCGACGAGCGCTTCGAACAGATTGACCAGCGCTTCGAGCAGATCGACCAGCGCTTCGAGAGCATGGAGGAGCGATTCGATAGCCGTCTCGCGGGAATGAAGGAGGAGTTCAACGTCCGCTTCGAGACCATGGACACGAAGCTCGACCGCATGAACGATCGCATCCTGTCGATGACGCGCTGGCTCATCGGGCTGATTGCGCTCTTCGGGTCGCTGGTGACGGCGCTGCTGGCGGTGGCGCAGTTTGGGGGGTGAGCGTTTTGCGTTGGGCGTTGAGTGTTTGGGGATCGCCGGGGGGCGTCCGCAGTGCGCTCATCGTCGGCGCGATGGTCGTTTCCGCGGGAGAGGCGCACGGTGAACGTGACGCTTCCGCCCGCGGTGCTCGTTCGCTCAAGGCTGACGCAGCGGAACAAGTCGGGACCCGTCTACACATCCCGGGTGCGGAAGGGCTGGACGTGCCCACCGTACGGCTGCAGGTAGCGGGGAGGGGACGAGAAATTCTCAGCTCGGCTCGGCCCCGTGGGTGAGGGCGTTTTCCAGCATCTCGCGGACGTGGTCGTCGGCGAGGCGGTAGTAGACGTGTCGTCCCTCGCGCCGGTGGGCCACGAGGCGCGCGTCGCGGAGCACCCGCAGCTGGTGGCTGACGGCCGACTGGCTCATGCCGAGGGCCTCCACGATGTCGTGCACACATACCTCGCGGTCGCGGAGGAGACACAAAATTTGCAACCGCGTCTCATTGGCGAAGCCCTTGAGGAGGCGGACGGTCTCGTCGGTCACTGCGTCGGTCGGCAACGCCTCCGACAGGGCCTCCTCGGTCCCACAGGTGGTCTCAAGCGCATCGGAGTCCGCGGCGGTGTCGGGAGGCATGGGCGCAGAAACGCAAGTTCGGGAAGGCGACTCGGAACTTCCCAATACACCGGAATTCCTCCGGTTCCGTGAGGACACGCCCAGACGCGATGCACGACAGGGCGTCGCTCGCAGGACCGGACCCTCGGGACCCGACAGATACCGTGCGACCGGGAGTTCTACGGGGAATACCTCAGTAGACGGAGCGCGTTGCCTACCACGAGCAGCGTGGACCCTTCGTGGAGCACCACCGCCGGGCCGATGTTCAGTCCGAAGATCGTGGCCGGCACCAGGATCGCCACCATGCCGAGCGGGGCGCGTCGTTGACGCCGTCGCCCACCATCGCCACATCCTCGTCGTCTTGGAGGGCGCGCACGGTGTCAACCTTGTCGTCCGGGAGGAGATTCCCGCGGGCCTCGTCGAGCCCGAGCGCCTCAGCCACTGCGTCGACCACGCGCTGGTTATCCCCCGAGATCATGACCATCCGCCGGATGCCGACCCGCCGGAGCTGGTCGATCACGTCGGCAGCTTCCGGGCGCGGCGTGTCGGCGAGCCCAAGGACGCCGAGGTAGTCGTCGCCCCGCCGGACGATCATCGTGGTCCGCCCCTCGGCCCCCAATGCCTCTGCCCGGTCGCGGATCGCATCAGGGAGGGGTGGGCCGTCGATCTCATCGAAGAGCACGGCCTTGCCGATATGCACCGGATGGTCGTCCACGACGGCCCTGAGGCCCCGGCCCGTGATGCTCTCCAGATTATCGGCGTCCGACAGGGGGCGCCCGTCGAGGTGCTCCGTCGCGTACGCCACGACGGCCTCGGCTAGGGGATGGTCGCTACGCTGCTCGACCGACGCCGCCACGCGGAGCAGCTCGGACTCCGCGACTCCGTCGTTAGGGTGCACGTCCGTCACACGGGGCTCCCCCTCCGTGAGCGTGCCCGTCTTGTCGAAGGCCACGGCCCC
>PXSY01000240.1 GCA_003023125.1 Bacteroidetes bacterium QH_10_64_19 | reverse complement strand
CCCGAAGATAACCACTCGTCCCTTTTCGAGGTGGCGGATGGCGCGGCGGCGGATGAACGGCTCGGCGATCTCCTCCATCTTGATGCTCGACTGCAGGCGCGTGACGAGGTCGACCTGCTCGAAGGCGTCCTGGAGGGCCATGCCGTTGATCATGGTGGCCAGCATGCCCATGTAGTCGGCGTGGGCGCGCGTCATCCCCTCCATGGCGTGCTCCACGCCCCGGAAGATGTTGCCACCGCCAATGACGACGGCCACCTCGGCCCCGGCCTCCACCGCGACCCGTACCTCGTTCGCGTAGTTGCGGAGAACGGTCTCGTCGATTCCAAACCCCCGCTCCCCCAGCAGGGCCTGCCCGCTGAGCTTAAGCAGCACGCGCTGATATTCGAGGGACGCGTCTGATTCGTCGTCGGGGAAAGCGCTCATGGGGGACACTGTCGGGTACGCTCTCAGGTTCGCTGTGCAGGGGCCAGGCAGGTCCCCGTCGTTGGAATGAGGAGACAGAGGAGAAGGGCTTGGGAAACGGATCGGTCCGCGGCCCTGGAGGAGGGACGAGGACGCCCTGTGGCGGCGCCGACCGGACGCCCGCGTCCGGTCCGTACCAGCCGCATCCTCCGTCAGTCGCCGAGGGCGTAGCGCGTGAAGCGTGCCACCGAGAGGCCGGCCTCGTCGAGCATCTCTTCGACCGACACCGACGAGTCCTTCACGAACGCCTGCTCCATCAGCACGTGGTCCTCGAAGAAGCGTTCGAGCTTGCCCTCCACGATGTTGTCGATGACGTGCTCGGGCTTGCCCTCGTTGATGGCCGATTCCCGGGCCACCTCGCGTTCTTCTTCCTTTACCTCTTCGGGCACCTCGTCCCGCGTTACGGCGATCGGCTCGAGGGCGGCCACCTGCATGGCGACGTCGCGTCCAGCCTCCTCCGCGTCCCCGTCGCCGTGCACGTCCACGAGCACCCCGAGCTTCGAGCCCGGATGGACGTACGAGATGATCCGCCCGTCCTCACTTTCGAGCACGTCGAAGCGGCGGATCGTGAGCTTCTCGCCGATGCGACCGGTGAGGGCGACCAGTTCGTCCTCGATCGTCACGTCGCCCTCGTAGGAGAGGTCCTTGAGCGCCTCTATGTCGTCGGGCATTTCGGCGAGGACCCGCTCCGCCACCGTGTCGGAAAACGACTGAAAGTCGCCGTTGCGGGCCACGAAGTCGGTCTCGCAGTTGATCTCGATAATGGCGCCGGCGTGCCCGTCGCCGGAAACGGTCGTCACGACGAGGCCCTCATCGGCCTCCGCGGCGGCCCGGTCGGAGGCGACCTCCTGGCCCTTCTTGCGGAGCAGGCTCACGGCCTCGTCGAAGTCACCGTCGGTCTCCTGCAGGGCCTCCTTGCAGTCCATCATGCCGACGCCCGTGGCGTCGCGCAGTTCTTTTACCTGTTTGGCAGATACGCTCATGTCTCGTCGATCGGGGGGAGTCGAATGAAAAGGGCAGCGTGGAGAGGGGGAAAGACGCTAGCCCTGCGCGGCCGCCTTCTTCTTCTCTTCCTTCTGCATCCGGCGTTCGTGCAGGCCCTCCTGAACGGCATCGGTGAGGGTGGACGTCACCAGTTCAATCGAGCTCAGCGCGTCGTCGTTGACCGGAATCGGATAGTCGATGTTCTTCGGGTTCCCGTTGGTGTCGACCATCGCGATGGTCGGGATGCCGAGATTGTCGGCCTCGCTCACCGCAATGTCCTCCCGCTGCACGTCGACGATGTAAATGGCCCCGGGAAGGTTGGCCATGTCGCGGATGCCGCCGAGTGTCTCCTCGAGCTTCTCGTGCTCGCGGAGCCGCATCAGCTTCTCCTTCTTCTTCAGCTTGTCGAGCGTGCCGTCCCGATCCATCCGCTCAATTTCTTCCATGCGGCGGATGGACTTCCGGATCGTCTGGAAGTTGGTCATGGTGCCGCCGAGCCACCGGTCCACCATGTGCGGCATGCCGCACTCTTCGGCGTGCTCGCGGAGGATGTCCTGGGCTTGCTTCTTGGTCCCGGCGAAGAGAATCTTCTTGCCGCGCCGCGCAAATCGCCTGGCCGCCTCGGCCGCCTCGTCGAGGAGGACCTGCGTCTGCATCAGGTCGATGATGTGGATGTTGTTCCGCTCCATGAAGATGTATTTCTCCATGCGCGGATTCCACCGGCTCGTAAGGTGGCCGAAGTGGGCGCCGGCCTTCAGAAGCTCCTCGACGGTCACGCGGTGGGAGGTGTCCTCCGCGTCCTCCGGGGATTCGTCCTCGGCCGCCTGGTCCGTGTCGGAAGCGTCCGCCTCGCCCTCGGGGGAGGCCTCCTCGGGCGTGGATGAGGGCTCGTCCGCGGTGTCGGAGGGAGAGGCGTCGTCGGCGGTCTGCTCGGTCGTCTCGGTGTCGTCTTCGTCCCGGGTGTCCGGGGTGTCCGTGGTCGTCTCGTCAGCCATAGTAGGGTCTACAAATGCGTGGGAGATTGGGTTTGTGCTACTACGACCGTCGCCTGCGCAGCGAAACCGTACTCAGTCACGGTCAACCCACTGTC
>PXSY01000239.1:2641-3379 GCA_003023125.1 Bacteroidetes bacterium QH_10_64_19 | reverse complement strand
CTACGTGGCGGCCACCCGGGCGCAAGAGCTACTCGTGGTCTCGACCTATCCGGAAAAGCCGTCCGACGGCCCCTGGGCCCCGCTCTACCCGCACCTCGACGCGGCGGACGTCCCAGAGCTCGAGGATCCGACCCTCGACGTCCCAGACGACCACGATCCGGCCCCGGCCCCGAATCTACACGGGCAGCGCGCAGAGCGCCGCGTCCGAATCCAGAGGGGCGCACAGCCGTCCTACCAGACCGAGTCTGTGACGGAGGCGAAGCCTAACGGTCCCGACGCAGTGCTTTATCCTGAGAGGGAGCAGGACGGCTACGGTGAGGAGTTCGGGACGGCCCTGCACGTCTTGCTCGACCAGTGCGTCCGAATGCGAAACGATGAATCATCGATCACCAGTGCCGCTGTGGCGGCAGTGCTGAGGCAGGCGGGGGCCGAGGCGACGCCGGAGCAGGTGCGCCGGGCCGATGCCATGGTCGGTCGGTTTCTGGACAGTTCCCTCTGGACAGAGCTGCAGGCCGCAGACCTCGTCTACACGGAATACCCGCTCGCGCACGAGGTCACCGACGCCTCCGTCCCCGTCGTCCAGCGGGGCGTCATCGACCTGACCTATCGGACGGGGGAGGGCTGGGTCCTAGTTGATTACAAAAGTGACCGAGCCCGCGAGGAGACGTTGGCAACCCTCTCCGACGACCATCCGTATGCCCAGCAGATTCGCACCTACGCTGAGAGCTGGGCGGCGGT
>PXSY01000239.1:0-2547 GCA_003023125.1 Bacteroidetes bacterium QH_10_64_19 | reverse complement strand
TCCCGGCACGCACGTGGCCGTCGTGGGACCGGACGCTGACCGGTGATCCGGGTCTCGCCGGCGGGGACGAGCTGACCGTCCTGCTCCGGAGACCCTGCTTCTTACCTCGACAAACCGACGTTCGCTCCTCCATGACGCTCCGTACCCTTCTCCTCCTCAGCGGTCTCACCATTCTCATGGTGGGATGTAGCGGTGGGTCCCACTCCTCCGACTCCCCGGACGAATCCGCCGTCCCCTCCCGCGACGCCCCGACGGACGATGACGCGGACCCGGCGCCTGCGCCCCTTGCGTCGCCGGCCCAGCCCCCCACCGCCGATGCGTACGCGGCGACGGGACGACAGTCGGCGAAGGCGGGGCGCATGGTGTTCGACCTGACCAACCGGGCCCGCACCGAGCGGGGCGAGGCCACCCTGACGCGCGACAGTACGCTCGCCCGGACCGCCTGCTGGCACAATCAGGACATGCTGGCCCACGGGTATCTGGGACACGAGGACGCCGACGGACGGTCGCCGGGGGACCGCATGGCCCGCGAGCATCGCCGGTTCATCGGATCGGCGGGGGAGAATGTGTTCGAGCGGAGTGGGCGGTCGGCATCCGACGGTCAGATTGAGGCGGACGAGTGGGCAGCCGCCATCATGGAGGGATGGATGCAGAGCGAAGGCCACCGGGCGAACATCCTGCGCCAGAAATTTACCCATCTCGGGACCTGTGTCACGTACACACCGTCGGAAGGGCGAGCGACCCAGATGTTTGCGGCCGTGTGGGCCTACCTGGACGAGCCCATGCCCTGGACCGTCCCGGCGTCGGACTCGCTTTCGGTGGACATTACGCCGGTCAAGGCCGCCGGGCCGCCGGCCGAGTACGCGTTCGTGCCGGTCCGAGAGCCGCTCAGCGAGGCGTTTAGGGGAGAAGACCGAGGGCGGTCCTTCGACGGCACTCTCCATTTTCCAGAGGACCCCGGCACCTACGGAAGCCGGTTCTTGTTTCCAGAGGGGCAGGGCCGGTATACAGTCCTCTCCGGCCCGCGCGTGTCGGTGGAGTAGGAAGGCCGGGAGGGGCTCTGGTCTCGACGCTGCCTATTCGATCCAGCCCCGCAGCCGATAGTAGAGGTAGCCAACGTACTCGTGGGCGGCTGCGGTGCTCTTAGAGAGGCCGTCCGCGTCCGGCAGGAGGGACATCACGGTAAAGGGCTCCTGAACGGCCCGGTAGTCAGTCGAGGCGGGCCTTACATCGAGGTCGGTACTCCGGAACGTGGCGAGCGCACGCCGCATGTGTGCAGCCGAGGTCGCAAGCACCACCTCGTCAATGCCTCGCTTGCGGCAGAGGTCGGCGGTGAAGCGGGCATTCTCGTAGGTCGTGTTGCTTTCGGACTCCACGATGATGGCGTCGGGCGGCGCCTGCCAGTCGGTAAGCAGCGTTCTCATCGCAGGGGCCCCGGGGCCGGTAGCTCCGGGGGGCGAGCCGCCGGTAACGATCAGTTGTGTCGCTACGCCCGCCCGGTAGAGCCGAACCCCGTGCCAGAGCCGGTCGCCGGCATCATTGAGGTCGGGGTAGGGCCGCGGCGGGACTGCGGGTCCCACGCCACCCCCGAGTACCACGATGGCATCCGCCTTAGAGATGTCCCCGATGGGCGTGGGCAGAAATTGGTCTTCCAAGGATCCAATCAGCACGTCTCCCATCCACGGCGTCGCAAGGACCCACAGTGCAAGAGCACCGGTGCCCACGAGCGCGGCCCCGGTCCGGCGTCGTCGCGTGGCCACCCCGAGCCCAAGCAGGACGAGAAAAAGGCTGACGCCGAGCGGCTTCAGGAGGAAGTCCAGGACTTTTACCAGAAACAGCGCCATGTTCGGCAGGAGGGCACAGCGGGACCGAAATAGAAAACGCTCCCCAGCGGCGCTGAGGAGCGTTTGGGTGGCCAGGGGCGGATTCGAACCGCCGACACACGGCTTTTCAGGCCGTTGCTCTACCGCCTGAGCTACCTGGCCCATCGTGGCCAGAGCGGGAATAAGATTCACTGCGCATGGAACGTATCGGTCTGGCGCCCGGCTGTCAATGTCCAGGGGCGTCGATTCACCCCCCATTCACTGCGGGCAATCAGTCCCGAGGCAGCGGGTGATCTGCATAATCTGGCCCCTCTGAACGTCGTGCGCCCCACATCAGTTTCGATCGGAGCGTGTGGAAAAAGTGTTGGTCGGGCAGCTTGATGAGGTTAACGGTGTGGGCAGCCCGCTCCACTGTAAATTGGAGGCCATGCTCCTCAAACATGGTGCTCTGCCCGTCGGCCGCGAAGACGTAAGGCTGGTCGTTCTCAAGGACCTGGCAGGTGATGGTGGCGTCTGCAGGCAGAACCATAGGGCGAACCGTCAGGGTGTGGGGGGCGATGGGCGTGAGGACGACGGCCTCCACGCCCGGGGCAATGATGGGTCCGCCGGTCGAGAGGGAGTAGGCCGTCGACCCGGTGGGAGTGCCGATGATGAGGCCGTCGGCCCAGTAGGTGTTCAGGGGCGTCCCGTTCACAGCGACCTCAATCTCGATGAGGCCGGCGGC
>PXSY01000238.1:1383-3942 GCA_003023125.1 Bacteroidetes bacterium QH_10_64_19 | reverse complement strand
CCCCAAAGTGATAAACTGTTCCTTCCCGAGCGGGTAGCAGCACTTAACCAAAGGCTCTTCACCTGGAGAAAAAATATCCATCTCATTCAAATTGCGGAACGTAGGGTACTTCCTCGCGAGAGCCGGAATTTCCGTTTGCCGCATAGCTCAATCAATTTGCCTGCTTCACCAACCACGACTCCGAAACGCACATGGATCATAAGGAAGGACAATACAAAGTTCGCGACCTCAGCCTGGCCGACGAAGGCCGTAAGCGCATCGAATGGGCGGAGAGCCGCATGCCCGTTCTCATGGAACTCCGTGAAGAGTACGCCGACGAGAAGCCGTTTGAAGGATACAAGATCGCCGGCTGTCTCCACGTGACAAAGGAGACCGCGGTGCTCGTCGAGACCCTTCAGGCCTGCGGGGCCGAGGTGGCGTGGAGCGGCTGCAATCCGCTTTCCACACAGGATGATATCGCCGCCGCCCTCGCCAACAATGGGATCGAAATTTACGCGTGGCACGGCCTTGACACCGAGGACTTCTACTGGAGCATTGAACGCACCATTGATACGCCGCCGCACCTAACCCTCGACGACGGCGCGGATCTGATCTTTACCGTCCACTCCGATCACCCGGAGATGGCCGACCACATCATCGGGGGGTCCGAAGAAACGACGACCGGGGTCCACCGCCTCCGGGCGATGGACGAGGACGGAGAGCTTCAGTACCCTGTCTACGCCGTCAACGATGCCGAGACGAAGTGGGACTTCGACAACGTCTACGGGACGGGGCAGAGTACCATCGACGGTATCCTGCGTGCAACCAGCACCATGATTGCGGGCAAGAACTTCGTTGTCGCGGGGTACGGCCACTGCGGTCGCGGCGTGGCTACTCGGGCGAAGGGCATGGGCGCCAACACGATCGTCACCGAGGTCAAGCCGGCGAAGGCACTCAAGGCCACGCTCGACGGCCACCAGGTGATGAGTATGGACGAGGCCGCCGAGAAGGGAGATATTTTCGTGACGGCCACCGGCATGAAGGACGTGATCCGCGGCCGCCACTTCCTGCAGATGAAGGACGGTGCGATCGTGGCCAATACGGGCCACTACGACGTGGAGCTCAACTTGGAGGAACTGGCGGAGCTTTCGACCGACGCCCGCGAGGTGCGCGAGAACAACCGCGAGTACACCATGGAGAACGGCGAGCGGGTGTACGTCCTCGGCGACGGCCGCCTCGTGAATCTGGCCGCGGCGGAGGGGCATCCGAGTGAGGTGATGGACATGAGCTTCGCCAACCAGTTTCGTGCCCACCTCGATCTCGTCCGGCGCCACGAGTCCGACGCGATGCTGGAGGACAAGGTGTACGACATCCCGCAGGAGATGGACGACGAGATCGCCCGCGTGAAGCTGCAGACAATGGGCATCGAGATCGACGGCCTCTCTGAGGACCAGGAGCACTACGCCACGGACTACTCCGCGGGCACCTAATCCAAGTCGCCGCGCGAAGGTCGAACGACTCGACCTTTCGCCAACCAGGCTTCAGCGCCGCTCGGGCCCGAGCAGCTTCGGGTCGGGGCGGCGCTTTTTCTTTGAGCTGATCCGGTTGAGTGGGTTGAGCCCGTGGAGATTGAGCCCCCGCGAAATGCGGTGTCCGCAAGGTTGGCGGCCGACGGTCGAGAATGTCCAGTCTCCGCGGACGAAGCGACAGACTCCATCCCGGAACGGGGGGGAGCCTCAGAGTTACTCTACCGTCTCCAGGTCCGGCTCGGCGAACTCGTCGTACTCCTCGCGGTGGATGTCAATGCCTGCGCCCTGGAGCTTGGCTTCGAGGTTCTCGTAGCCGCGGTCGAGGTGATAGACGCGCAGCACGTCGGTACGGCCGTCGGCAATCATGCCCGCCATCACGAGCGACACCCCGGCGCGGAGGTCGGTGCTCATCACCTTGGCCCCCTTCAGCGGCGCACCGCCGTGCACGGCGGCCGTGTTGCCGTCCACCTCGATCTCCATACCGAGGCGCTGCAACTCCGGCACGTGCTTGAAGCGGTCGTCGTAGATCGTGTCCGTCACGGTGGCCGTGCCGTCGGCACAGCCCAAGAGGACAGTCCACTGGGCCTGGAGGTCGGTCGCAAACCCGGGGAAGGGGGCTGTTTCGATCGAGACGGGGCGGAGATCATCGGGACGCGTGACCGTCACCGTGTCGTCGCCGTACGACACATCGACGCCCGTGTCCGCCAACTTCTCCTTGAAGACTGGCCCCAGGTGCTCGTGGGTGCCCTCGTGGATATTGATCGGCGTGCCGGGCTCGCTCGCCGTGGCGGCCATGAGGATGAAGGTGCCCAGTTCGATGCGGTCCGGCGTGTTGCGGAAGGTGCCGGTGTTGAGGTGGTCGACGCCCTGAATCTCAAGGGTGCGCGTGCCGAGGCCGTCAATCTGTGCGCCCATGTCCTGCAGCGCCCGGCCAAAGGCCACCACGTCCGGCTCCGTCGCGGCGTTTTCGATCTTGGAACTGCCCTGGGCCGTGACGGCGGCCAGCAGAAGGTTAATCGTTGCCCCCACGCTCACCGGCTCAAGGCGGAAG
>PXSY01000238.1:0-1376 GCA_003023125.1 Bacteroidetes bacterium QH_10_64_19 | reverse complement strand
CGACGCGTGCACGTAGCCCTCGTCGAGCTCAATGTCGGCCCCGAAGGCCTTCATGCCGTCAATGTGCAGGTCTACGGGGCGGGGCCCCCACGCGCAGCCGCCGGGCAGCGACACTTTGGCGCGGCCGCAGCGACCCAGCAGCGCCCCTAGCATGTAGAACGAAGCCCGCATCTTCTTGACCATCTCGTAGGGCGCCGCGGGCGTGTCGATGGTGGTAGCGTCCACCGACAGGGTGTGCGCGTCCGGGTCGAAGGTGACAGACGGCCCTCCGTACCGGATGACCTTCGAGAACGTACGCACGTCCCGAAGATCCGGCACGTTGGTGATGGTGGAGGGGCCCTGGCCGAGAAGCGTGGCGGCCATGAGGGGCAACGCGGTGTTCTTCGACCCGCTGACTGTGAGCGAACCCTCCAAAGAGGACGGGCCGCGGACGACGAGTTTGTCCATGTAGCAATGCGGAACTGGTAGAGGAGGAGGTGGGAACGAACGGAACGGCCTCCGTCAACGTGGTTGAGCACTGAATGCGGCTGACGAAGGGATTGTTCGTCGAGGGGCCCGCTAAAATTCGTTAGAGCCAGGTCGGAATTCGGGCGAATCAGCGATCCCACGTCTGCGTTAGGAAGAATGCGCAGCTGAGACCGCCTGGAGTCCGAATTCTGCACACTCCCATACTTTCCACGTCGCAGTTCTATGGAGCGTGTTTACCTCGACCATGCCGCCACCACGCCCCTCGACCCCGAGGTCTTTGCGGTGATGAAACCGTATCTACTGGAAGAGTACGGCAACGCGTCGTCCGTGCACCAACTGGGTCGGCAGGCGCGGGTCGCTATGGAAGAGGCTCGGGAACGCGTCGCCGCGTGCCTCGGGGCGGAGCCGAGCGAGATTGTGTTCACCAGCGGCGGCACCGAGGCCGACAACCTCGCCCTCAAGGGCGTGCTGCAGGAAGCCTCGTCAAACGGCGCCCCCGCAGGTCTGGTTACCTCCGCCGCCGAGCATGAGGCCGTGCTGCGCCCCGCGGAACGCCTCGCGGAGCAGGGCCACCCCGTCGAGATTCTCACGCCGGACGACCACGGCGCCGTGTCGCCCACGCAGGTCGAGGCAGCCCTGGAGGACCGCACGGCGCTCGTGTCGCTGATGCACACCAACAACGAGATTGGAGTCCAGACCGACATTTCGGCGGTGGCGGAGGTCTGCCACGATCGCGACGTGCTCCTGCACTGCGACGCCGTCCAGGCGGCGGGCCTGCACCCGCTGAATGTCGACGATCTCGGCGTCGATCTGCTGTCGATGTCCGGCCATAAATTTTATGGGCCGAAGGGCGTGGGCGTGCTCTACGTGCGCAATGGGGTGGACCTCGGGCCGCTCGTCGAAGGCGG
>PXSY01000237.1 GCA_003023125.1 Bacteroidetes bacterium QH_10_64_19 | reverse complement strand
GGTGCCGGTCGTCGCTGCAGAACAGGAGGCGGTCCGGCGCCTCGTCCATCAGCGGAATCAACTCGTCGAAGTTCTTGGCGGCCGAGCCCTCCCGGATGGCGATTTTCATGCCCGCCTCGAGCTTCTCCCGCGCCTCCTCGATCGAAAACGACTCGTGGTCCGTCTGGATGCCCGCGGCGGCGTACTGCCGCACGTCGTCGCCGCGCACGTCGGGGGCATGTCCGTCCACCGGCTTGTCGCGGACCTGCGCCGCCCGAATCTTCGCCAGCACGTCCGGATCGCCGTCGAGGACGCCCGGAACGTTCATCATCTCACTGAGGTAGGGCACGTCGTCGCGGTCCAGCAGGTCGGACACGACGTCCGGCCCGATCTCCGCCCCACTCGTCTCGAAGGGCGTGACGGGGACGCACGACGGGGCGCCGAACGCGAAGTGGAAGGGCACCTGCGTGCCGTCCTCGATCATGTACTTCACCCCCGCCACGCCGAGCACGTTGGCAATCTCATGCGGGTCGCTCACCGTGCCTACGGTGCCATGCGGGACTGCCGCCCGCGCAAACTCCGAGGGCGGCAGCATGGAGCTTTCGACGTGCACGTGCGCATCAATGAACCCGGGGAGGAGGTACTGATCCGGCACGTCGTCGGTCGGCTCGATCCGGTCGATGACACCGTCCCGGACGTGAACGGTAGCGGCGCGAATTTCGCGGTCGTGGAGGTCGACGAGGTGACCGGCAACGGAGACGGAGTCAGGCATGAGATCGCGCGCGTCGTCTCAGAAGCATTGTGAGGGATGCCAAGATACAGAGACACCGGCAGAGCGTCGGGCGGGTATTCGGTGAACTCAAGGGAATGGGAGTGTAGGCATCGGACATGCAGAGCGGTGGAGGGACGTGACATGGACGTGACATCAAGAAACGTGGTCAATAAGCTCCTCGGCGGCCCGAAAGATCCCGTCGATATTCGTCGTAGGGAGAGGTGCTTTTCCCTCGTAGTGCCAGCGAATCCGCTCGTCGCGGGCGTCATCGAAGTATGATTTGTGCTTCTCGCTGGACAAGGAGCCCGCCTGCACGAGATTCCAGTAGAAGAAGTGGTCTACGCCTCGATGTGTGCTGGGCGGATCGTCCTCCGGGGCTGCGTGAAGGACTGCGTTGTACATCGAAAAATACGCCTCCGAGACCGCCAGACCCATCTGACTCTGTGACGCACAGGATCGCCCTGCCTCAAGGTGTCGCTGTGCGGCCACCAGTGGTTTCGACGAACGGCTCATACCTCGACCACCTCGTCCCCCGACAAGTGCAGGTCCCTCTCGTCGGCGGCGGGGTATCCGGACACGCGGTAGTAAGTGCCGGTCTCCTCGGCAATCCGGTCGCTGAGTCCCCGAACTGCTTCCCGGGCGGCCGCCTCGTCGCCCCGAACGAGAACCGCAAGCATCGGCCCGCCCCACGGCTGGCCCGACCGGGGATCGCACCACGTGACAAAGATCGTTTCCAGATCCTCGACCTCCTCTTCGATGATACTGACCGGCGTGACTCGCCGTCGCCGTCGGGCTTTGGTGGTTGGCATGGGCAGCAAGGACCCTATGAGATTTTGGGTTCCAAGCACGGAGATGCCCATTTCGTTCCTCCGCTCGAACCGCACGAACCGTTCCAGGGGCGAATGCTCTCCTCAACCATCTCCATCAGGGAGCCGACGGTTCCTCCCGAGCACCGAGCACCAGTTCGCCAAGTGCATCCAGGGTCGGCTCAATCTCCGGTACCGAATGCGACCGTGCCATCACCTCGGCCAGCGGCTCCGGTACGCCGATGTCGCGGCCCACGAGCGGCTCCACGACCTCCGGAAACTTGGCCGGGTGCGCCGTTGCCACCAGCATCCACTCGCGTCTATCATCGGGATCGAGTCGCTCGCGCACCTCGACGGCACAGGCGGTGTGCGGATCCCACACCGTGTCCCAAACCTCGGGGCCGCGGCGGATCTGGTGCTCGATCTGCTCGTCCGTCACGCGCTCGGCGGTGATCGCGTCGCGCAGGGCTGCCGCAGAGGACCAATGGTGGCGCAGACGCTCCATGTTGCTGGGATCGCCCACGTCCATCGCCGTCGCCAGCGTCTGTTGGGAGTCGAACGGCTGCCACTCCCCCGTCTCCAGGTAGTGCGTGACCGGGCGGTTCTCGTTCGTGGCGAAGACGACCTCCCCGATCGGCAGTCCGCACTCGCGGGCATAGAGGCAGGCGAGGCCGTTGCCCAGATTCCCGGAGGGTACGATCACGTTCGGCCGGGTGCCGTGGGCACGCCAGTGCCGGAGGCTGGCGTGGGCGTAGTAGGTCATCTGCGGAAGCAGGCGCCCGATGTTAATGCTGTTGGCGGAGGAAAGGCCTCCAGCCGGTGAGCTGTTTCTCCTGCCGGTCGGACACTTTGCCTTCGGGGTAGAGGACGACGACCTCTACATTCGGTTTCTGCCAGAAGGCCGACGCCACCGCGGCGCCGGTGTCGCCGGACGTGGCCACGAGGATGGTGAGCGGCTGGTCGGCCTCTTCATTGAGGCGGGCAAAGCTATCGGCGAGGAAGCGGGCGCCCACGTCCTTGAAGGCCGCCGTGGGGCCGTGGAACAGCTCCAGCACGCTCGTGTCCCGTCCGATCGCCCGCAGCGGCACGGAGAACCCGTACGTGGCCTCGCAGATGGCGGAGAGCGACTCGGCCAGCGGATCGTCCTCGGCAAAGGGACGGAGGAGCCGCTCGGCCACCGCCTCGATCGTCGTGCAGCCCTCGAACGCTTCGGGCCCGAGGTCGGGGAACCGTTCCGGCACGTACAGCCCTCCGTCCGGCGCGAGGCCGTCCTGAAGCGCCGTGGAGAGGGACACGCGATGGTCGGGCGAGCGGGTGCTCAGATACTTCATGGGCCGAAATTGGGTTGGAAGCAGAACGGAGAGTGGGACGAATTCCTTCCTGAGGTCGCTCTGCGTGAGGCGTGATGCGTGAAACGTGATCAGAAGTCGAACCACGTTTTCACTCTTCACGAATCACGCGTCACGCCCCACAACCCGGCCTAGCACCGAACAGGAAACGGTCGACCAGTGAGAACCGGTCGCACAGTTGGGAATGCCCGTCATCACTGAAGCAAGAGAAGAGGAGAAAGACCGGCAAGGTGTGCGGGCACCGGTCGAGGTACTAGAACGCATTCGTCCCGAACGCCCCCCTGAACAGCCCCCCTGAACACAGCAGATCATCTCGGCGGGCATCCCCAACAAGAAAAGCGGCCCCTGCCCTGAGGGCAACGGCCGCTGACTCTTGCAATTCGAATGGAAGGACGGTACGAATGCTATTGGTTCTGCGAACCCTGATTGGGCGAACCCTGCTGATTCATCTGTGGCCGCTGCTTCTTCATCTGTGCCTTCATGGCCGCCTGAATCTCTTTCTTCAGCGTGGAGTCTTGCTGTGCCGAGCGCATGATGCGCCGAAACATTTGCGGGGACATGCCTTCCTTCTCAGCCTCCTGCTGCATCATCTTCATCTGCTTCTTCCGCATCTGCATCTGTTGACGTTGCATCTCCTTCCGGGCTTTCGCCTTCTGTGTGGAGTCCATCTCCTGCGGGTTTCCATACTTTTGCTTCATTTGCTTCCGCATCCGCATCTGCTGTGCCCGCATGCTGGACTGAACTGTGGTGGCAATGCGAGCGGCAGTCTCAATTTGCGCCTGACTCACGTCGGAGGCGGAGAGAGTTTCGGTGGTGTCCTGCTGCGGCATTTGGGCAAGTGCCGCAGGAGCGGTCACGGCAAGAGCGAAGGCAAAGAGGCCGATGCACGACGACTTGAGTACGCGTGTGAGCATAGGAGTAGGTCGTAGTGAGAAAAACACGGGATTGGAGAAAGCAGCACACCGGACTCGGTCTTCAGCAAACGAGGATCACGGGTACTGCTCCATAAAGACGGAGGACGTTCAGAGTGTTTCTCAGGTCAAGAAGCTTCCCCCGACCTTTGCACTCCACTGCTGTTCTGAACGGACCACCAGGCAGAATTATTCTCGAAGCAGCCGAAACGTCCGTATCCCCCTCGCGAGACCGCGTAACCACGAAGGCTCTCGATGGGAGTCGGACGGGACGTTGACGCAAGGCCAAAGAAAAAGCGACCTCCACCAACCGTGAAGGCCGCTTTCTGAGGGGGTCGGGGCAGCCGGATTTGAACCGGCGACCTCGTCGTCCCGAACGACGCGCGCTACCGGACTGCGCCATGCCCCGGCAGTATTTCCGGCGGACTTATAGGGCTGATGCAAAATTGAGATCCGGCTTTTTCGCTTCAATCGCGGGGGTCACCTGCGTCCTGTCGAGGAGTTCAATGGTTATCCACACGGGACATCCGGATCGCCATGCTCTCGTGTCGAATGTCGGAGAGAGATTTTCGGGACCGGCCTTCTTCAAAATCTGGCCCGGACGACCCCGCAGGCTTGTCCGATCCGCCCTGTTCGAAACTCTCGTGGAGCCTGGAATCATTTGGGAGACAGTGCGTCCAAACCCGTCCCATCGCGTCTTTCCACCAGTCGCCTATTCTGCTATGTCCTACGAGGTTTCCGACTTTCAAACCGACGTGATTGACGCGAGCGCGGATGAGCCGGTGCTCGTCGACTTCTGGGCCCCGTGGTGCGGGCCCTGCCGACAGCTCAGTCCGGTACTGGAGTCGCTGGCCGAGGCGGCCGACGACTGGCGCCTGGTGAAGGTCAATGTAGACGAAAACGGCGCTGCCGCCCAGCAGTACGGCGTACGTGGCATTCCGGCCGTCAAGCTGTTCGTAGACGGCGAGGTGGAGGCCGAATTTACCGGCGTTAAGCCTGAGCATCAGATCCAAGACTGGCTCGACGATAACTTGCCGAGTGAAGAGAAAAGCCGCATCGAGCAGGCCGAGGAGGCCCTCGAAGCGGGCAAGCATCAGGAGGCCGAGCGCCTCCTCTGGCCGGTCCTGGAAGACGACCCCACCCACGACGAGGCCCAGATCCTGATGGCGCGGGCACTGGTGTTCAAAGACCCCAGCAAGGCCCAGGTTCTGGCCGACGAGGCGGACGTGGCCGACCCTGCGCTCCGTCAGACACGGGAGAGCGTTCAGACGGTCATTCGCCTTTTGGAACTGGGCGAGGATTCTTCCGCACTTCCCGAGAACGGGGTGAAAGACACGTACGTGGCAGGCATCGAGGCGCTGGACGCGCAGGACATCGAAACGGCACTCGAACACTTCATCGATGTGGTGCGCACCGACCGTGACTATGACGACGATGGGGCGCGAAAGGCCTGCGTGGCCCTCTTCACCCTGCTTGGG
>PXSY01000236.1 GCA_003023125.1 Bacteroidetes bacterium QH_10_64_19 | reverse complement strand
GGCGTGAGCCGCGAGTACGAGGGCACCGGGCTCGGACTGGCGGTGACGAAGGAGGCGGTCGAGCAGATGGGCGGAACCATCGAGGTCGAGACCGAGAAGGGCGAGGGAAGCCGGTTTACCGTGCGTCTTTCAGGAACCGAGCCCCCTGAAAGAAATGGCTGAGGCCCCGTCCCCCGGAGCATTTGTCTCCAGAACGATCCCGTGCGCTCCACCCGCTCCGCGCACCGTGCGGCCGAGCGTCTCAAGCCAAGTTATTTAGTTTTTGAAGAAAGGCCTCTGTACGGGAACCGACCACAGCACGACGCCTCTCTTCCGGATGTCCTGCGGGGTGCTCTCACGTCTCCAGCGGGTACAGACGGAATTTGTAGAATCGACACTCTAGGAATGTCTTGACTTTCTTTCCAGACAGTGGCCTGCTCATGCCCACCTGGCGCCCTCCGCTCGGCACTCCCTCCTACCTGACGTACCTGCTAGTCTTCGGGGGCGCGGCCCTCGCGTGTCTGGTCGGTGCCTGGCGCGCCCGGTATATCTCAAACCGGGGTGTTCGTCGCGGCCTCGTCGGCCTGCTCCTCACGAGTGCCGCATGGGCCACTGCGCACGTGGGGATGCTCCTGTCCGGACCGCCCTGGCTGAAGACGGTGTTCTACAAGGCAGGTCTGGTGGTTGGCTTCGGGACGGTCTGGGCCTGGCTCTGGTTTTGCTCGGCGTTTAGCGGGCGTACGCTCCACCGGCGCCGCGGCCCTCAGGCGGTTGCCGGAACGCTGTTCACTTTGGTCACGCTGACGAAGCTAACAAACGCGTGGCACGGGATGTATTTCTCGACTGGAACGGTCGCCGAGCCGTTTTTTCACCTGACGATCGATCACGGCGTCCTGTACTGGGGCACCGCGGCGTATTCGGGCTGACGGCCCTGCCGATTTTTGCCA
Organism: Bacteroidetes bacterium QH_10_64_19; assembly: GCA_003023125.1. Next base: position 3,138 of record PXSY01000236.1, on the reverse strand, counting down.
ACGCCGTAGGCTACACCCGCCCGTGGCTGCTGGACCTGAGCCACGAACCGGTTGGGGTAGCGGCGTTTGCCGTCGGCGCGCTGTACGTGAGCACCGGTCGGTTTGTGGAAGCTCAGGAGGCGGGCCGGCAGGCACGGCCAGTGCTGATGATCTCAGGGACGGGGCGGCTTCGCAACTACAACGAGCAGGCAGCCGCCCTCTTTTCGGCGCTGGAGACGTCGGAGGCCCTCGGCTCACCTCTGTCGGCAGTCCTTCCGAACGTGGCGGACGCCCTGGTCGGAGAGCCGGACCTCCTCACGCTCGGTGAGGGAACAGAGGCTCGCTACTATCGCCTGGTGGAGAGCCCGTTTGGGCGCAGGCCGGGCCGGACGGTCGTCCTCGAAGACGTAACCGAGCAGCACCTCCGGCGCCGGCAGGTAGACCGGGAGCACCGGATTCTTCTCAGGGCCGTCGAAGAGGCGAACCAGGCCATCCTGGTGACTGAGGCGGCCCCGATCGAGGACCCGGGGCCACGAATCACCTACGTCAACGAGGCCTTCGAGGAGATGACTGGCTACACCGAGGAGGAGGAGACGATCAACTACCGCAAGGACGAGACGCCCTACTGGTTGCACTGGAGCATCGCCCCAGTGCATGGGGGGACCGGTAAAGTTGAACGCTGGGTCTCTGTTCAGCGAGACGTGACCGAGAAGCAGCGCCGGAAGGAGAAGCTCCGGCGGCAAAAGAGCCTCCTGGAGCAGACCCAGCGGCTGGCCGGCGCGTGGGAGGTGGACCTTCGGTCCGGGGGGCTATCCTGGTCCGAGAAGATCTACGAGATCCACGAGATCGAGCCGGGGACCGAGGTCAGCGTAGAGGAGGGGATCGAAATCTACGCCCCGGAGGCCCGCCCCCGGATTCGGGAGGCCTTCGAGCGGCTTGTGGAGGAGGGAGAGCCCTACGACCTGGAGCTTCCGATTGACACGGCGAAGGGCAACCGGCGGTGGGTGCGGACGGTCGGCGCCCCGGCCGAAAAGGAGGAGGGGGAGGTCGTGAAGGTGGCTGGAGCGCACCAGGACATCACCGAGCGGAAGCGGGCGGAGCAGGCCCTTCGGGGGGAGCGGGACCTTCTGCGCCGCCTCCTGGAGATCAGCCCCAACGCGATCGTCCGCCTCGACCGGGAGGGCACCCTCGTGCAGGCAAATGGCCAGGTTGAGGAAGTGCTCGGTGCCGAAGAGGAGGAGGTCCTCGGCCGCACCTACAACGACCCGGCGTGGAATCTCACCAGGCCGGACGGAAGCCCGATACCGGAGGAGGAGCTGCCGTTTGCCCAGATCCGGTCGACGGGCGAGCCGGTCCGCGGCGCCGAGATTTCCATTGAGGGAGAAGATGGGGAGCGGACGCATCTTTCGGTAAGTGGGGCTCCGCTCGAAGGGAAGAGTCCGGGCAGGGGCGAGGGGCCTGCCGGAGACGCGCTGGCGGAGGAGGGAGGGGCGGTGTTCTACCTCAGCGATATCACCGAGCAGAAGCGTCGGAAGCGGCAGCTGGAGCGCCAGAACGACCTGTTCCGGCGGGCCCAGGAGATTGCCGACGTCGGCGCCTGGGAGTACGATGTAAAGGACGATGAAGGAGCCTGGACTGAGAAGGCGTACACGATCTTAGGGTATCCGCTCGACGCGGATCCGCATCCTAGAAATGCAGTCGACTTTTACCATCCAGAGGACCAGCCTCGTGTGCGAGATGCGCTCCGAAGGGCCCTTGAGGAGGGGGAGTCGTCCGATTTGGAGGTGCGAGTCGGCTCCAGTGAGGAGGTCCGGTGGGTCCGCATTCAGGGGGAGCCGCAACGGGAAAACGGGGAGGTAGTCCGCATCCGTGGCACGATTCAGGACATCACCGAGCGGAAGGAACGGGAGCGGGCTCTCCGAAAGCTGAAAAGCCGCTACCAGACCCTCGTTGACAATTTTCCGGACGGAGCGGTGTACTTGTTCGATGAGAACCTGACCTACCAACTTGTAGGTGGACAGGAACTGTCCGAAGTTGGCCTTTCGGCCAAGGAGATTGTCGGGTCCACGCTCCACGACCTTTTCCCGGAGGACATCGCCGACCGACAGACTCGATACTACCATCGAACTCTTGATGGGGAGAAATGCGTCTTTGGGGAGACGTGCCAAGGCCGTCGTTACCGCATTCAGACCGTTCCGGTGCGAGGAGAGGGGGGAGAAGAAGTCACCGCTGGGTTGGCCGTCGTCCAAGATATGACCGAGCGGTGGCTTCAGCGGGAAAAGCTGGAGGGCCGGAAGGCGAAAGTTCGAGCCCTCTACGAAACGGCCGACCGACTTTTCCAAGCCTCCAGTCCGGAGGCGGTCGGAAACGTTCTTGTTGAGGTCATCCGGAAAGCACTGGGACACGAGGGCGTCTCGGTGCGCTTCGTTCGAGAGGGCCACTTAGTAGCGACCCACGTCGCGGAGTCGACCTTCGAGTTTATGCCAGAGCGTCCGGACTTTCCCATCGACGGGGAGAACGTCGTGGCGGAGGTCTACCGGACTGGCGAGACGCTTGCGATTGAGGACCTGGACGTCCTAGATCTCGAACCGACCTACGACTACGGGGATCTGCGCTCGGTGGTTGTCGTCCCGATGGAGGAGTACGGAGTGTTCGCGGTGGCGTCTCCGGAGCCGGGGGCAATCGGTGAATTCGACACACACCTAATCGAGGTGCTAGCTCGGTACGCGACCCTGGTGCTCGGCCGTCTGGAGCGAGAGAAGAGCCTCCTTGAGGCAAAAGAAGAGGCGGAGGAGGCGGCCCGGCTCAAGACTTCGATGCTCGCGAACATGAGTCACGAAATCCGGACGCCGCTGACCTCGATCCTCGGCTTTGCCGAGGCGATTGGGGAGGAAGTCCGGGACGCCGACCGGCCCAGTGAGGTCGACCTAGGGACCCTCAGCCAGTTCTCTAGGCTCATCGAAGAGGGTGGACACCGTTTGATGGAGACGCTCACCGGCGTTTTGAACCTCTCGAAGCTGGAGGCGGGGGAGATGAACCTGGCGGCTGAGCCGGTCGACCTGGCCGAGCAGGCCGAGCAGATCGCCGAGGAGCTCCGGCCTCAGGCCGAGGAGACGGGACTCGCCCTACGAGTGGAGACGGGCGAGGGGCTGGCCCCGG
>PXSY01000235.1:2665-3859 GCA_003023125.1 Bacteroidetes bacterium QH_10_64_19 | reverse complement strand
GAGCTGGGGATGTTCGGGTACGCCATGCTCGGGGCGGTTGGGATCCTCGCTGTCCTCTTCTCCAGCCTGACGGTCAAGGTGGACGACGAGGAGCTGGTGTTCTATTTCGGACCGGGCTTCTGGACCCACCGCTTTGCCCTCGACGACATTATCGGCGTCGAGGTTGTCCGGAATTCCGCGCTGTACGGATGGGGCATCCGGTACACGCACCACGGATGGCTCTACAACGTGTCTGGGCTACGGGCGGTCGAACTGACGATCCGCGGGGAGGGGCAGATTCGCATTGGCACCGACGAGCCGGAGACACTGAAACGGGCGATCGAAGCGGCCCAGGCCCCGAGTCCTTCCGGTGACCCAGTCGAATAAGACAACCGGGCTGGGGGGATTGGGAGGGCATCTCGCCGCGACCCCCGCAATGCAATTTCGTCGCAGACTGTGATTTGCTCGACACGCATGCTCGAATCCGCAAATCGCGGATGTCTTCTTCGACGACCTTATCACCTGGATCCAAAAGCGATGAGCATGGGACGTAGCAAGAAAACCGCGCCTCCTCTGCGGATCGGCCCTCCGTCCACGTCAGGCGTCCAGCGTTCGGTTTCGAGCGCCGGGGCCGCGCTTTGGCTCGTCGGGAGTCTCTTCCTGGCGGCCGTGCTATGCGCCGGGGCCGCGGAGGGGCAGCCCGTCCCGTCGACCGTGGACTCGATCGGCCATGCACTTGCGGACGACCATCCCGGCGGCGCTGTCATCGGTCTTCTGCACGACGACGAGACATCAGTTCACCCCTTCGGCACCGTCGACTCGACCGGCACTGAGCCCACGGCCCGTACTCTCTTCGAGATCGGCTCGGTCACGAAGACGTTTACCGGCCTGCTTCTGGCGGAGCGGGTTGAGCGGGGGCGACTCCGTCCCGAGACGCCCGTGGCCGACCTCCTTCCGGACTCGGTGACGGTGACCCGCGCCGACTCGGTCGGCGACGCGCCGATGACCCTTGCTCACCTGGCCACGCACCGGTCCGGGCTCCCGCGCCTGCCCGCGAACCTCAAAGACGTCATGGCCTCGCGTCAGGACCCGTATGCCGCGTACGGCGACAGCGCGCTTTACGCATTTCTCGACGACTACACGCTGCCGCGAACGCCGGGCACGCACTACCAATACTCGAATCTTGGGGCGGGCCTGCTCGGGCACGTGCTCGCC
>PXSY01000235.1:0-2570 GCA_003023125.1 Bacteroidetes bacterium QH_10_64_19 | reverse complement strand
TCTCCGCTCCACCCCAGCCGACATGCTCGCGTACCTCCGCGCCCACCGAGCGTCCTTGCGGGCGTCTCCGGACACCGCCTCCGTGCTCGCTCGAGCCATGCGGTACGCCCTCACCCCGAAGGCCGAGACGGGCCGGGAGAACACCCGGGTTGGATTCGGCTGGCACGAGACCGTTCGGGACGGACACCGCATCACGTGGCACAACGGAGGAACCGGGGGCTTCGAGAGTTTCGTCGGTCTCGATCGGGCCACCGGGCGCGGCGTGGTGGTGCTGGTGAGCGCGTCCCTCCCGTCAGAGATGGTCGACGAGGCGGCCCTCCGGCTGCTAAAACACCTCCGCCCGGACTGAGCGTGTGCTCGGCCCGGGCAGGGAGGATCGTCGATAAGATAGCGCGCGGCTGTTTAATCGTCGTACTCGATCTCCGCCACGCCGTCCTCGAACTCGGCTTCAAGCTCCTTGACCGTTTCGGTCTCTTCGTAGTCGAACTGGGAGAGATCCCTGATGGTGTCGTCGCTTTGCTCAAACCACCGCGCCGGATCGAGCCGCACGATGAGTTCACGGGAAAAGCCTTCGCTGGTGACCTCCAGGGGCGTGCTCAGCACGCGCTCCACCTCGATCTCGGCCTCGAAGTACGTCGTGAAGGGCGTCGGCGAGCCGTCGGCGGGAGTGAAGGTCCCGATGACGACCATGCTTGCGTCTTCGGGCCAGTTCGGGAAGCCCTCTTCGGTCCGGATGGCCGACAGCAGCTCTCGGGCGTTGCCCTCGTCATCGTCGAGGTCGTCGACCTCGAACTCAAACTCATTGTAGGTGCCTGCGGGCACATCTCCGGCGGCAACGGGGGAGACCTCAGATTCCTGGAGGGGCAGGTTCAGGAAGTCGGGACGCTCAACTTCAACTTCCCGTTCGATTTCCACTCCGGCGCTGTCCTCGCCCGTACCTTCTGTGTCCTGCTCCAGCTTTACTTTGTCGACGATCAGTCGGATGTCGTCGATTTGCATCGTGCCGTTCGAGCCCGACAGCACCAGGGAATCGGCGGCCGTTTTGGCAAGGGAGCTGGTCGATTGTGTGGAGGAGGCCGTTGCGAAGCTGACCGTCACCTCGCCGCTGTTGCTGGTGGAGGACCCTGTCGAGTCGCATCCGACGAGGGCAACCACCGCGATGAGAGCGAAGACGAAAGAGACGAGTCGGGGTCGTAGAATATTCATGGGTCGCGTGAGCGCTGGGTTGTACAAACAAGATCAATGTGAATGGGAGACGTGCGGCGTTGAGACCGGCACAGTCTGTGTCCGACCGGTCGAGCGTTCGACCGCCGCGGCGCCGTACCACGGGGTGAATGGTTTCGCACGACTGCAGCACTCCATAGAGTGACAATTTGCATTCCGGACTTCGCGGGACGCCATTGGTTCACAGAATACCTACAATATCGCGGTGCGCTGGCGCTAGGGCCGGGTACGAGGTCGGAAGCGGCCCGTCCACAGACGCAACATTCTCGGGCGGGGTCTCACCCGGTGTCTCAAGTTTGTGTCAGGGTGTTTCGGAGGAGACGAGCGTTTAGAAGGTGGGCATGTCCCCTCCGCAGTTCGTGCGGGGCGGACGAGGAATTTTGGCAAAATGAAGGGATCGCATCTGGCACTCACGGGAGGCGAACGGGGGTGACAGGCCTCGCGCCGGACTGGAGATGAGCAGTCCTGCGTGCCGCAGAGGTGCTAATTAGTCCAAATCTCGGATCTGCTCTCGGATGCGCCTGACGAGAGTTCCAGGCTCGACCACAGTGGTGCCTCTGTGGCTTCGTGGGTAGTCGCTGAGATTGTAGGTGACGAGAAAGTCGCAGTTGTGGGACGCCGCACTCGTGAGGTGGATCACATCTTTCGGATCCGTCCCCGGAATCGCAGACAAAGAGGTGGGATCGTCTACGATCTCCACGGCGCGGTCCACGGCGTCTCGAAACGACTGCTGAAGAGACTCAAGACGCGATTCCTCGGGGACGATCTCGCTGAGGTTTCGCTCGCATTCGTCCATCACCTTCCGGCTAGCAAGAAGGTCCAAGAGCGTCAACTCGGAGGCTTCGAGGACGACCCGAGACGCAGCGCTTGGGTTCTCCGTAGCAATTCCCGCAAGAAGGACGTCGGCGTCAATGTAGACTCGAAGGCGATCTCCATCCGGCGTCACGCTCGACCCTCCTCCTTGGCCATTTCCTGTTTGACCTCGTAGAGGTTCCCCAAGAGTTGCTCCGTAGTGACACCAGCTCCCTCAAGGGCACCCCGAAACTCAGACGCGATTTCGGGAATCTGAGGCTCTTTTTCAGTGACCACGAACGTACCGCTCCCAAGATCGACGACCTGAAGAGGCGTGTCCGTCCGGGCCAGACGAGGGGCGTCGTCAGGAAGTTCAAGCGTGTTGTCTTCTCGAAGCGTGGCTTGGAGCGGCATCGGAACAAATGCGGTCGTGATTGGGGATGGTCGTGTAGCACACACGTGGCCATCTGTTCCCCTAGCCGGTGCCAACCGCATCCCTCAGGCCCCAATAAGGGTCTGAGCAATGGTGGTAGTCCACCCGTCCGGAAAGAAGC
>PXSY01000234.1 GCA_003023125.1 Bacteroidetes bacterium QH_10_64_19 | reverse complement strand
ACAAGTCTCGCCGTTGACCAAGAAGGTACGGTGTGGCTTGGTGACGGGCGACGACTCTTCCAGTACGCATCGGGACAGGGTCGCGACATTGAGCCCCCGACGGCCGACTTCTCGGCCCTCGTGCGCCAGGTGACGACGCTCCGGAGGGGACGCATCGTGTACGGGGGGCACAGCTCTGGCCTTGCGGGCGAGTCCTCACTGGCGGTTCCGTACGGCCGGGACCTCCGCGTCGACGTGGCGGCGCCGCTTTACGGCACCGTGGAGCCCCATCAGTACCGGTACAAGCTCATTGGTCGCGACGATCAGTGGACCGACTGGACGACCGAGGCGAGCCAGCGATACCGAGATCTCTGGGAAGGGACGTACCGCTTCCGGGTCGAGGCCCGAAATGATCGCGGGGCCGTGAGTAATGTGGGCACGCTGACGCTTCGCATCCTGCCGCCCTGGTACCGGACCGTGTGGGCATATCTGCTTTACGGCATCGCATTCGTCGCCGTGGCCTATGGGTACCGCCGGTACTATCAGATAAAGGAGGCGAATCGGCGGGCCCGGGAGCGGGTGCGAGAGTTAGAGCGAGAGCAGATCGTCGCCGAGCGGCTCAAGCAGGCCAATGAACGGCTTCGGGAGGCCAATCGTCTCAAGGAAGACTTCCTGGCCACCACCTCGCACGAGTTGCGCACCCCGCTCACTAACATTCTGGGGGCGCTCGAAGTGCTGCGGGGCATGGTGACAGACGAGCAGAAAGAGTTCCTGGACGTGATCGAAACGAATGGGCAGCGGCTAAAGCGGACCCTGAACGCTCTCCTCGACCTGTCGATGCTTCGATCGGGGGAGAAAGATCTGGAGCTGACCCCAACGGCCCTCGATGAGTGTGCGCGCTGCGTGGCGTCGGACCTCCGGGACGACGCGGAAGAGAAGGGCCTGTCCTTCCGGGTCGACACGCCGGACACGCCTGTACAGGCCGACGTCGACGAGCGATACCTCGAACAGATCATTCGCAACTTGGTGGAGAACGCCATCAAGTACACCCACGACGGCCACGTCGCCATCTCCGCCGGCCGCACTAACGGCCAGGTATACGTGGAGGTGGAGGACACGGGCATCGGCATCGACGACGACTTTCTCCCCGACCTCTTCGCCGACTTTAAGCAGGAGTCGCGGGGACGGGCCCGCGCCTACGAAGGAAACGGGCTCGGTCTTTCCCTCGCGGCGCGCTTGACCGAGCGGATGGACGGGACCATTTCTGTCGAGACTGAGAAGGGGGAGGGAAGTGTCTTTACCGTCGAGTTTCCGTGTTCCTCGGAGATGAGCTCGAAGCTGGATGAAGGGAAGGAAGAGGCATGTCTGGAGTGACAGCGATTTCTGTGGTGCTTCCACGTCGAGCGGAGGGACGCTCGAATCGTCGCAGTCGTTTCACACCATCCCGTTGCACGGCTCCCGAATGGGCGGTCTATGGGAGGAGCCGACGGAAACAATTTCACAGATTTAAGGTGCGCACCAAACGGCGTTTTCCTCATTTGCCATCCGCTCCCTGATGTCTTCTTCCAGACCGACCAGACGGCTGCTCGCCGGGATTGGTCTCGTGCTGATGGGCCTGTTGGCAGGAATCTTCGCAACGATGATCGCGGACGGCAGTGAAGAGACCTCCTCGGTCACCCGCGTCGTGCAGCGCGTGGGCGACGACTCTCCATTCGGGGAGCCGTCGCAGAATCTTGGCAGCGGCGTGCTCATCAGCCCCGACGGCCATATCGTGACGAACAGTCACGTTGTGGAGGGTGCGGAACGCATTCGGGTGCGATTGACGGACAAGCGCCAGTTTGAGGCTCGGATCGTTGGCACTGACTCCTCCACGGACCTTGCCGTCATTAAGATCGACGAGGCGACGGACATTCCTGTGGTCCCGTTTGGCAACTCGGATCGGGTGCAAGTGGGCGACTGGGTGGTGGCGGTCGGCAATCCGCTGCAGCTGACCTCGACCGTGACGGCCGGCATTGTCAGTGCACTGGGGCGCCAGCTCCGAATCATCGAAGATCAGTTCCGGATCGAGAATTTTATCCAGACCGACGCGGCCATCAACCCGGGCAACTCGGGCGGGGCGCTCGTCAACCTGCAGGGGGAACTCGTCGGCATCAATACCGCCATCGCCAGTCGGACCCGGCGGACAGAGGGGTATGGATTTGCCATTCCGTCGGTCCTGGTGGAGCGCATCGTGACCGACCTGATCGCGTACGGAGAGGTGCGGCGCGGGTATCTTGGGGTGAGCATCCTCCCCGTTGAAGCAGAACGGGCCGAGGAGCTGGGGCTTGAGGACATCCGCGGGGTGTACATCGATGAGGTGCAGCCCGGCAGTGCGGCGGACCGAGCCGGTCTGCGGGACGGAGATGTGGTGACGTCGATTATGGGAGAGTCGGTGAATGCGCCGAACGACCTCCAGAGCCTCATCGCCCGGAAGCGACCCGGCGACACCGTAGCCGTCGGCGTCTGGCGAGGCAATACGGAACAGGTTTATGACGTGGCGCTCATGGGCGAGGATACGCCTGTGTACCAGAATTGGCTCAGTGATCTTCGATCCGGCCCGTCCTCCGACTCGGAGACGCCTAGCTATCGTCCGCCCGACGACTCCTCGAACGATACGTCCGTGACCGAGATTGACGGATGGGACATCGGGCTCCGTGCGCTCACCACCGCCGAGGAGTCCACGTTCGGGGTGGACGCGGGGGCATACGTCGCATACGTCGAGAGCGGTGGGGACGCGGCCGCGGCAGGACTGCCCCGCAATGTCGTCATCACCCGTATCGACGATGTGCCGGTCGACACACCTTCCGATGTCGTGGAGTACCTGGCGGGGGCCCCCGGGCCGATCCTCGTCCGGGTACAGCGCCGCGACGGCACCCCGGCCTTTTACGAAATCGACTAACTGCGTTGGAACGTTAGAACGTTGGAAGGTTGAACGTTCTTGTTCTGATACGGGTGAACGCACTCAGCAATCTCTAACTCGCAACGTTCAACCTTCAACCTGCCAACCTGAAACGAAATATATGCTTCGATACCTTACGGCTGGCGAGTCGCACGGTCAGGCCATCGTAGGCGTCCTCGAAGGGGTGCCCGCCCAGCTTCCGCTCGCCCCCGACGACATCAATGAGCACTTGGCCCGGCGCTGGCTCGGCTATGGCCGCGGCGGCCGGTCGAAGATCGAGAACGACAAGGTGCACATCTACTCGGGCGTGCGCTTCGAGGAGACGCTGGGCAGTCCCATTTCCTTCCGCATTGACAATGGGGCCTACGAGAAAGACAAGGCCGGATGGCCGGAGAAGATGGCCATCGAAGGGGATCCGCCGGAGGACATGGAGACGGTGACCATGCCGCGGCCCGGCCACGCGGACCTGGCGGGCAAGCAGAAGTACGAGCACGACGACATGCGGCCCGTCATCGATCGGTCGAGTGCCCGCGAGACGGCCATGCGCGTGGCCTGCTGCTCGGTGGCCCGGCGCCTGCTGAACGAGTTCGGGATCGAAGTGGGGAGTCACGTGGTGAGCATCGGCGACGTGGGGTTCGACGAACCGGAAGAATGGGTGGATCGCCGGAATGCGCTCATCGAGGAAGGAGGCGGCGCAAGCGCGCTCTACGAGGCGGCGGACGAGAGCGCCACGCGCATGCTCGACGACGAGATGACCGAGCGCTGCGTGGAGCACATCGATCAGACCAAGAAAGACCGCGACTCGCTCGGTGGCGTCTACGAAGTTGTCGTCACGGGCGTGCCCCCTGGCCTCGGCTCCTACGTGCACTGGGACCGGCGGCTCGACGGGCAGCTCGTGCAGGCCATCTGCTCCATTCAGGCGCAGAAGGCGGCCGAGGTGGGGGACGGGTTCTTCAACGCGAAGCGCCCGGGCTCGCAGGTTCACGACCCCATCGAACCGCGGGAGAACGGCGCGTGGAAATACCCGCGCCGGACCAATCACGCCGGGGGGACGGAGGGCGGGACGTCCACCGGCATGCCGCTGGTCGTGCGCGGCTACATGAAGCCGATTCCTACCCTTATCAAGCCGCTCGACTCGGTGGACACCGCTACGGGCGAGCCCCAGCCCACCCGCTACGAGCGGAGCGACATCACGAGCGTTCCGGCCGCGTCCACGGTCGCCGAGGCCACCGTCGCGTACACCGTCGCCAACGAGTTTCTCCGAAAATACGGCGGCGATTCGGTGCCTGAAATCCGACGACACGTCGCGGCCGACCGGGAGGCGCGAACCGGCACAGG
>PXSY01000233.1:5564-6476 GCA_003023125.1 Bacteroidetes bacterium QH_10_64_19 | reverse complement strand
CGTTCTCTGGGAGGCGTCTCCGGTCCCGAGCGAAGTCCTCTCCGAGCGCACCGCCTACACGGTGGTGGACATGATGCGGGGCGTCATCGATGAGGGAACCGGCGCTCGCATCCGCACCCAGTTTGGTCTTGGGGAGTACGACCTGGCCGGCAAGACCGGCACCACTGACCGATCTGCCGACACGTGGTTTATGTTGATGCACCCCGATCTCGTGAGTGGAGCGTGGATCGGCTTCAACGATCAGCGGCTGACCTTTCGGACGAGCTTTTGGGGCCAGGGAGCCCACAGTGCCCTCCCCGTCGTAGGGGACTATTATCGGCGCATCACCAATTCCGAGGAGGTGTCGCCCCCGACAAAAGCGTCGTTCCCGCGGCCCCAGCGCGCCTCCGCGCCACAGGCCCAGACGGATCCAGGCGGACGGATTGGCTGGTAATCCTGCTCTCGCTTCATCGTGTCGGCTCGAGAATGACCCGAAGACGATTCCTCGGGCCGTTTCCTGCACCATGAGCGCCCCGCTCATGAGATCGACGTGCCCCAGCCGCGGGCGGGTAAGATTGAGCGCGTTCCCTGTGGGGACGAGAAGGGACGGGGGAAATTTCCGATGCGATCCCCCCAATTATGCGGATGGAGAAGTCCGAACATCTCTGATTTCGGTCCGGCCCAGTGGTGCATACACTACGAGCCGCGGAGACGTTGCAATTCTCCGTGGACGATCCGATGCCCGACGGCTCATGGGTCTGGAGGGAGTCGGAAGAACCATTTTCGTTTCTTCGCAAAGAAAAAAGGTATGTACGATGGGAATCTTAACGTGGCTTGTGGTTGGTGCCATCTCCGGTTGGCTGGCAGACATGCTCGTCGGCGGGTCCAGCGTTGGTCTTCTCGGTGACATCCTCCTCGGAATTGTCGGGGCGG
>PXSY01000233.1:0-5270 GCA_003023125.1 Bacteroidetes bacterium QH_10_64_19 | reverse complement strand
AGCGTAAGGTTCGGCAAATACTGGCCCGTCTGCTGTGTCGTGGAGGCGGCGTTCGTCACCGGCTGGCCGATGGATTTTAGGCGCAACGAGATGGAATGGGCCTGCTCGACGCCGATCCCCCTCGGCGGTCTGGGCGGGCCTTTTCTGCGTCCCCTCCTTCCGTCAGAGGAGTCGGCCGTCCTCGGACTGCGGGCGATAAACAAGCAAACTGGCGCTCAGCGGGTGCTACTCGGGGGGCAGGTTGCCCGATGCCTTCCAGACGGCGGCGTACCGGCGGAGGCCTGCGTTGCTGCTGAGGGACAGCTTCTCCTGAAGGTTTTTCTTGTAGGTGTCAATGGTTTTCGGGCTCAGCGCGAGCTCTTCGGCAATCTCGCGCCGCTCATGCCCTTCTCCCAGCAGCATCAAGACCTCCAGCTCGCGATCCGTGAGCGCGTCGAGCGGGGACATGCTGCCGGGCTCCCCATCCCCCACGCGTTCCGACACGATCATGGAGGTCATCTCGGCACTGAGGTAGACGTTCCCGTCGAGCACTTGGCGCGCCGCTTCCACGATCTCTTCGGTCGCGTTGCTCTTCATGAGATAGCCGAGGGCCCCGTTGTCCAGGGCACGCCGTGCGTACAGCGCCTCGTCGTGCATCGACACGACCAGGATGGGCAGGTCCGGCTGCGTTGCGTGCAGGTGTTCGAGGAGAGAGAGGCCACTGCCTTCCTCAAGCGACAGGTCGAGAAGCACGAGGTCCGGGGTCGTCTCGGACAGATGCTGGCGGGCCTCTCGGGCCGAGCCGGCCTCGCCCGAGATCGTCAAGTCCGGCTCCGGCTCGACGAGGGAGGCAAGACCCCGCCGCACCACAGGATGATCTTCGACGATGTAAATCTGTTTGGGCATGGGGGGAGCTGAGATAAGAAAACGACTACGAAGAAGGGGCCTCTTCTACTGGACGGGGCGATTCTGGGGAGTGGGTGATGGGCATGGAGCAGGTGACCACCGTTCCGCCGTCCTCACCGGAATCGATGGTGAGGCGGGCGCCGATGAGGTCCGCGCGGTACCGGATCATGTTCAGGCCGAGGGTGTCCTCGTCCGGAATGTCTTCAGGAATTCCGACCCCGTCATCCTTCACGACGAGAGACAGCCGGTCGTCCTCCATCCAGAGCCGGAGGTCGACCCGATTGGGGGCGCCGTGCTTGATGGCGTTGTTGACAGCCTCGCTCGCGATGCGGTAGAGGTGAGAGATGATGTCGGGGTCGAGGGCCGGAAGCGACTCGTGCGTCTCGACCGTAAACGTGACGTCGGTCATCTTCTCCTTCCGGCGCGCCAGATTCTCGAAGCCCTCCAGGAGGTCGTCCCCGTGGACTTCGAGGGGCATGAGGGAGTGGGAGAGTTTTCGCGCCTGCTCGCCCGCATCCTGAATCAGGTCCGAGATTTCTCGCACCTTCGCGGCCTCGATCTCCTGGCCATCCTTGATCTTACGGGCGAGGCCCTTCGTCATCATGGCGGTGCCGGACAGGTGAGAGGCGAGAATGTCGTGCAGGTCCTGCCCGATGCGCCGGCGTTCCTTGTCGCTCACGCCAATGACTTCGCGCTCCAGCTGCCGACGGCGCGTGATGTCCACGCCCGTCCCGATGATATACTGGAGGGTTCCGTCGTCGGCCGTGAGGTTCGTGTTGGACCAACGGATGAGGCGTCGGTTTCCCTCGCGCGTGATCCAGTGGTACTCGTGGGGATCGGGGGCCGGATCCTCCCGGGACGCGTCCAGCAAGTCGCGCACATCTTCGGCCTCCTCCTTTGGCACCAGGCGTTCGAAGACGGACTCTCCCGTCACCTCGTCGGCCGAGTAGCCGGTGATGGCCTCGCACTTTTGGTTGAAGCGGACGATCCGGTGCTCCGTGTCGAGTACGACGATGAGCGCCCCGACGGTGTCCAAGAGGCTCTCGACGAAGTTTCGCTCCTCCCGCACCTTCAGTTCTGCCTGCTTCCGGTCGGTGATGTCGACGAACGTGACGACGACGCCGTCCACCTCGTCGTCGACCGTGCGGTACGGCCGCATGCGGACCAGAAGCCACCGCCCGTCGTCGTCCTGGATCTCCTGCTCGAACGCCTCAAGCGAGTCGAGAACGATCTGGGCGTCGTCCAGGAGGCCGTCGTACTCCATGTGCTTCGTGAGGTCGGAGAGGGGCCGTCCGGTGTCGGCCTCGCGGATGCTGAAGTGGTCGCGAACGCGCGGGGTGAACCACTCGACGCACAGGTCCCGATCGAGAAACAGCGTGGCGACGGTGGTCGCCTGCATCAGGTTGCGAAGGTGGCTGTTGGTCTTCGTGAGCTCTTGGATCTTCGCCTTGAGCTCCTGATTGGTGGTCTTCAGTTCTTCGTTGACCGACCGAAGCTCTTCCTTACTGGTCTCAATCTCTTCGTTCTTCGACTGGAGCTCTTCGTTCATCGAGAGCAGCTCCTCGTTGGACGACTCCAGCTCCTCGGTCGTCGTCTCGGACTCTTCGATCGTGTCCTGAAGCTGCCGCTTGGTCTCGGCCAGCTCGTTCTCCAGCTGTTCTACGCGTTGCGCATCGGGCGAGCCGGTCCTCATCCTGGTCCCGGTCGAGGGGGCGGACCCGAAGCAGGTACGGCTGCGGCGCGTCACCGCGGTGCGACTCAATGACTGTGGGTCCCGTCGACTCGTTCTCCTGGAACACGCGGCGCAGGGCCCCGCGCAGCTCGAGGCGGATGGGCTCGGGGGCGGCGTCCAGAAAGTTGTGGCTGGGCGACCCGCCCTGGTAGCTCAGGTATGAGGTCGCCGGCTCGGTGGTGTGGACGATGTCGCCATTCTCGTTGACGAGGAGGCTGGCGGCGTCGTCGAGAAGGGCTTGCTCGTGCAAATCGCCGAGGCTCTCGGGCGAAGAGGGAGGTTGGTCTTTGCGAGAGGGGGAAAGAGACGGCTGGAACTCAGCCAGGTCCGACGTATGGGGAACCGGAACGGTCTTGTTGGACTGTTGCGCGATGGCCTGTCGGCGATACAGCGCGGTGCAGTCGTCGAGGGGGGAAAACAGGTCCGGCGCGCCGCTCGGGGACTCCGAAGGGCCAAGAAACAGGTACCCGCCCGAGCGGAGGCCGTAGTGAAAGAGCCGGAGGACCTGGGCGTGGACACTTCGCTGAAGGTAGATGAGCACGTTGCGGCACGACACCAGGTCGATCCGGGAGAAGGGGGGATCTTCGAGCAGGTCGTGCTCCGCGAAGATCACCATCTCGCGGAGCGGCGGGATCACCCGATAGTATTCCCCCTCGGGCCGAAAATACCGGTTCAGGCGCTCGTCCGACACATCCGCGGCAATCGACTTCGGATAGCGGCCCTCGCGGGCGTGCTCGATCGACGGGGCATTCGGGTCCGTGCCGAAAATCTGGATGTCCGGGCGGGGCTGGTGGGACTGGGCGTACTCGTCGAGCAGGATGGCCAGGGAGTAGGCCTCTTCGCCGCTGGCACACCCGGCGACCCAGACGCGGACCTGGTCGTCTCGGCCCTTCCCGCCAAACAAATCCGGCACCACCGATTCCTCCAGTGCCTCGATGTCGTCCGGATCCCGGAAAAAGCTCGTCACGCTAATGAGAAACTCCCGGAAGAGGGCCTGCGCTTCCTGGGGGTCCTGAAGGGCCTCCAGATAGGCCGAGAGCGTGGGGGCTCGCTGCGCGGCCATTCGTCGCCGGAGGCGCCGCCGAATGGTCGACCGCTTGTAGCCGGAGAAGTCGTGACCGGTTTCGGCGTACAGCCGGTCAAAGATCTTCCGCAGGACGGTCTCCGAATCGACCTCCTGATCGGGGATGGGCGCCGGCTTCGTCGCTTGAGCCCAATATTCCGGGAGCTTCGATCCCAGCTCGTCCGCGTCGTCCACGACGTCGACAAGTCCGGTCTCCACGGCGCTCCGCGGCATGCCGCCGTACGCCGCGTCGTCGGGGGACTGCGCCATGGCAAAGGCTCCGCGCTCCTTGAGGGCCCGGAGGCCCAGCGTTCCGTCGGTGCCGGTGCCGGAGAGGAGAACGCCGATGGCCGCCTCGGCTTGGTCGTCCGCCAGGGAGCGAAAGAACGTGTCGATAACGCTGGGCGGCCCAGGCTCGATGGCCTCTTCGTCGAGGCGGAGCTGACCATCCGCGATGCGGAGCCGACCGCGCGGCGGAAGCACGGTCACTGTATTGGCCTCAGGGACTGCTCCGTCTGTGGTCTCTTCCACCGCCAGCCCCGTGTGCCGTTGCAGAATTGGGACGAGGTTGCTTTCGTGATCGGGGGAGAGGTGGATCAGCACGACGAAGGCCATGTTCGGGGTGGGCGGGAGGCCGTCGAAAAACGCCTTTAGCGCCTCTATGCCTCCCGCCGACGCCCCAACGCCCACGATGGGCAGCGGAGACTCAACCGGTAGCCCCACTACAGGTCTCGTTCAGGGGGCGATTTTCGCTCCGTCAATTCTCGCTCTCGCGATCCGACCTAAAATCAAAACAGACTCTAAATTCTCCTGGGGCGATGTGAAGGGATGAGGAAACCGAAAGTTCAGCGCGGACCCGGGGCTGACCCGGTCGCTGATCGGAATTCGGCGGGGATTGCCGCTTGTTTTCGCCAATGTGCCCCGCTGAGCGCCCGCTCAGGCGGGGAAGGAGGCAGGTAGGAAATTTTTTGATCTCAATCTCCCAGCATTTTGGATGAGCGGCTCCGGAGAATTCGTCTTTCGGTTGCTCCGGGAAAGGAATATTCTCGTGCGTACATCGTTGCGCTGATCGCTGCGCCCAAGGCGCGAGAATAGCTTCATGGATGGACCTCTTCTCAGAGGGGGGTCCTCCAGAACTTAAAGCAAATGCGCGTCAAGGGCAGTGCCTGCGCAACGCCATTTCTCTCGGCACCTCATTTCTGCCAATGCCCGGTCTTCTTGGTGGGGGCCGGGCTTTTCTATGGCGGATGTGCGCGGCGCCGGTGTGATTTTTACGTTGCCTCGTTTGGCGTCCCGAACTTGACCAGAAGGGGGAGATCCTGCTGACCCTGCCGACAGTTGCCCCTGAAATCCGTGTACGGCGGGTCCGGTCGAAACGGTCGGTAGAGTTGAGGGGGCGTCTTCGTGTCGGCACGGTCGGATTGTCAGACGTCGAAACGTGGACCGCCGTGGGGCACCCGGATCCGACGCTTGGGGCGCGAACGGCCGCTGAGAACGCGTTGTGCTATATGTGAGCAGCATGTGGACCCCGCTCTAAACGCCAGAAACGACCTTTGCTGTCGCTCCAAGCTTGACTTGGAGCCTATCCAT
>PXSY01000232.1:2609-4255 GCA_003023125.1 Bacteroidetes bacterium QH_10_64_19 | reverse complement strand
ACGGCCTGAGGGGGCACACGTCCCGACTGCTCATGGACGGATTCCGCCTGGTCCCGCTGCTGTCCTCCTTGGCCGCCTCGCATCTTCTCAAGAGGGTAGGACGAGCGCGAGGACTCGTCGATATTGAGCCGTTGCGAGCCGTCGCTATCAGCCATGGATGAGGGGGAAGCGGGGTGAGCTGAGGCGTATGTAGACCTGTCCCGGAGAGTGGACGAACGAGGGCGTCATCTCCGACACAAAGACCGGTGCGCACCCGCTCAGGTTTCGTCGGTCAGCTGGTCGTATCGGGTGCGGAGCAATTTTACGTCCTCCCAGGTGGGCCGCTTCCACTGCGAGTTCCGAAGGAGCGCCGCCGGGTGGTACGTGGCCATGAGGGGGATGCCGTAGAAGTCGTGCTCCTGGTCCCGCAGGTTGGAGAGGGAGGAGCTCCGATCCAGCAACGTGTTGCCCGCCACCTTGCCGACCGTGAGGATAATCTCGGGCCGGATGAGCCCGATTTGCTTATAGAGCACGGGGAGGTGGGCGTCCACCTCCTCCGACTTCGGGTTTCGGTTTCGCGGCGGCCGGCTTTTCAGAATGTTGGTGATGTAGACGTCCTCCCGCTCGAAATTGATGGCGTCGAGGATCTTGTCGAGCAGCTGGCCGGCCCGGCCCACGAAGGGCTCGCCTTCCTCGTCCTCATTGCGGCCGGGGGCCTCGCCGATGATGATGAGGTCGGCCTCCGGGTCGCCGACCCCGAAGACCGGATTCTCGCGGTCCTCGTCGATGGGGACGAGGACGTTGTTGGCGAGGTACGACTCGACCTCCGCCAACGTCTCGGCGTCTTTGTACGGGGCGTCGTCGGGGATCAGGGATTCGACCCGCTCCCAGGGGGGGAGCGAGGGGTCCTCGGCGGGATTGACTTGATTGCCGAACAGGTCTCGGTTGGGCATGGAATCGTCGGAAGTAGTGTCTGAGGTATCTTCGGGGATGGAAGAAGAGGAAGCGGAATCCGTGTCCAAAGCCATCGTGGGGGACGCTTCCGGCGTTCTCATCGGGGGGGAAGAGGGTGGAGGCTTTTCGGTTGGGTCGGAGGAAAGGAGAAGTAGCGTATCGACGTGTGGCCGCGCGTCGTGCTGCAAGGATTGCTCAGGAGCCCTGTTCTTGTTGGCTCGCCGAGACGCGGTCGAGGAGAACCTCCGCCACGTCAGCCTTGGGCATGAGCGGGAGCTCTTCGGGCGGGCCGTCGCGCCGGAGGAGGGTCACGCGGTTCGTGGGGCCGAAACCGGCGCCATCCTCCGTCGGGTCGTTGACGGCAATCCAGTCGAGGTTCTTTTCGTTCAACTTCTGCCGAGCATTTTCGAGAACGTCGTCGGTCTCCAGCGCGAACCCCACGAGCACCTGATCGGGCTGCTTGTGTGCGCCGAGCCTCTTCAGGATATCGGGCGTCCGGCGGAGGTGCAACACGAGGTCGTCGTCTTTTTTACGCTTCGAAGAGGAGAGGTCGATGGGAGTGTAGTCGGCCACAGCGGCTGCCATGAAGACAAAGTCGGCGTCCTCGCGCTGGGCCTGTACGACCTCGTCCATGTCCGCCGCCGTCTTCACCTCAATCACCTCGACCCCCGACGGAGGGGAGAGCGTGGTGGGGCCTGTCACGAGTGTCACCA
>PXSY01000232.1:0-2595 GCA_003023125.1 Bacteroidetes bacterium QH_10_64_19 | reverse complement strand
AAGGGGGGCGGAATCAGAGCGGGCGGTCTGGTCGACGGTCGAGTCCGCTGCGTTCAGCTTTTCCTCTACGCGGTGAAGGATGGCGTTGGGCTCGGGCATGCGCCCCTGACCCACGAGTCCACTTGCGAGCTCTCCGTGCTCGGCGGGCATCACGTCGTAGCCGATCTCTCGGAGCTGCTCCAGGTTGTTCTGAGTGGCGGCGTGGCGATACATGTCCCGATCCATCGCCGGACACACCAGTAGGGGACAGCGGGCCGAGAGGGCTGTAGCTGTGAGCATCGAGTCGCAGAAGCCGTGGGCCAGCTTGGCAATCGTCTGGGCCGTGGGGGGCGCCACCACGAAGAGATTAGCCCACTCCCCCAGGGCCACATGCTTCGTCCACGACCCATCCTCGTTCTCCGGAAAAATCTCCGTGAGCACCTCTTTTTCCGACAGGGTGCCCAGCGTAAGCGGGGGAATGAACCGCTCGGCGTCCGGGGTCATGAGCACCTGCACCTCGGCCCCGGCCTTCTTCAGACGCCGAACGAGGGGGGCGGCCTTGTACGCCGCGATGCTGCCCGTGACGCCCAGGATCACGCGCCGCCCGGACAGGTCGGGAAGAGAGGAAGGCATAGAGGCTCGGTGGGGCAACGACCGAAACAAAAGATCCGGTCGGCGAGGCCGTCGGTCCTGCGAGGGCGGCAGGACAGCGGCACATCGCCAGCCGGATCAAGTCAGATTCCGACGCTGTGCGTTCCGCGTTCCTGCGTTTTCGAGTGCGGGGAGGATGCACAGCCCGGAATGAAAGCGCGGAGCGGAACGAGCTGGCACCCGTTTACTCGTCGGGCTTGCGGTAGTAGAGCTTGCCGTCCTGGAATTCCTCGATGGCGACCTCCGTCGGCTCCGGTTTTTTCTCGTACTCAAGGGACACCTTCTCTTGCTCCTCTTGCATGCGGGCGTCCTCCATCTCCGGACCGAAGCCCTCGAAGTACGACAGCTTGTCGTCGAGCTCCGAACGCGTGTCGGATGCTACCTGCTGCGAGCGCTTGGACAGAATGGCGACGGTTTCGTAGAGGTTGCCGGTCTCCTCAGCAAGCTCATCGAGATCAAGTGTTTCGATGGCCATAAATAGAAGTCTGTTTCGATAGAAAGCAGTTGGGCGTGTACTGCGAGAAGTTCGTCCGTGTCCGGAGGGCTTGCATTACGTGATGCGTATTGCGTGGTGCGTGAAGAGGACAGTACTCGCGATTGTGCATCACGAATCGCGCATCACGGTTCACTCCGGGTGGGCACCACCTTCCGCGTAGCACATGGGAAAAACTTCATCCGGTTAGAAACTGACGAATTCGGGTGAGGGTTTCCTCGACCGCCGTGTCCAGGTCGTCATTCACAACGACCGCATCGCAGGCGTCAGCCGTCTCCAGTTCTCGCTCGGCCCGATTGAGGCGGTCTTGGAGGGATTCGCGGTCCTCGGTACCGCGCCCTTCGAGCCGGCGCTGCAGTTCGTTGATCGACGGGGGAGCAACGAAGAGCACCAGCGCGTCGTCGCCGTAGAGCCGCTTCACGTTGCGGGCCCCGTTCACGTCGATATCGAGCAGGACGGGCCCTTCTTCGGCCCGGTCTTCGATCTCCGAGCGGAGTGTCCCGTAGAACTGCCCTGGGTAGACCTCCTCGTACTCCAGCAGGTCCCCGGCCTCAATCCGTCGTTCGAATTCCTCAGTCGACAGGAAGTGGTAGTCCGCGCCGTTCGTCTCGTCGGGCCGAGCGGAGCGCGTGGTTGCCGAGACAGAAAACTGCAGGTCCGGCATCGCCTCCAGTACGCGGTGGGCAATGGTCGTCTTGCCGGCGCCGCTGGGCGCGGTGAGGACGATGACGTTCTGGTCGGGCATGGGTTCGGGTTGAAGGTTGAACGTTGGAAAGTTGAAGGTTTGGTGCAAATCTGTTGGTTCCGCGAACCTTCAACCTTCAACGTTTCAACCTTCAACTTGAATGCTATTCGACATTCCGGATCTGCTCTTTGATCTTTTCGATTTCCTCCTTCATCTCCACGGCCCGTCGTGAGATCGTCTCGTCGTCGGCCTTCGCGCCAATCGTGTTGGCCTCGCGATGAATCTCTTGCGTGATGAACTTGAGCTTGCGGCCCGCTGGCTCCTCGCCGTCCAGCGCCTCCCGAAACATCGTCAGGTGCGAGTGGAGACGGACGCACTCCTCGGTCACGTCCAACTTGTCGGCGAGGAGGGCGATTTCGGTTTCGAGGCGGTCGGGATCGAGGTGCTCATCGTCCATCAGCTCCCGGAGGCGCTCTCGCAGTTGCTCCTGTCGCTCCTCCACGCGGGTGGGCGCCCGGTCCTCGATGGCGTCGAGATGCGCGTCGATCTTGTGGGTTCGCTGTTCCAGGTCTTCGCGGAGGGCCTCGCCTTCGTCGCGCCGCATCGCCTGCAGGTCCTCGATGGCCGCGTCCAGGGCGTCGGTGACCGCCGGCCATGCGCGCTGGATCTTGGCGGCCTCCCGCTCTTCCTCGCCGGCAAAAATGTCCTCGAACTCCAGCAGGTGATCGAGGCGAATGGGCTCCTGGATCTGTGCGGCCGCGCAGAGCTGCTCCAGCCGCTTTTTGCG
>PXSY01000231.1 GCA_003023125.1 Bacteroidetes bacterium QH_10_64_19 | reverse complement strand
CCCGCTCCGACATCCGCTCCGTGGAGGCTGTTCCCTGGCCGGAGGGGTCGACCTTCGACTACGTCGTAGAGCTGCACGTCCTCCGCTTCGAGGGCGTCGGTCCGCCCCCCGACCTCGAAGCGGACGACGACGCCCCGGCTCCCGACGGCCATTCCCAGATGGCCGTGCAGTGGACCATCCGTCACCCGAAGGTTGACACGATACTGGCACGAGGACAGACCCGCCACCGAACGGACGACTGGCGCGTGAACAACTATGAGGCGCTCGTGGAAAACCTCGGCCGCGGCCTCGACGTGCTGGTGGACGAGATTGGAACGCGACTGCAGGCGCTCGATCGTCCGTAGCCCGACGCGCAAGTACGTTTGCAGACGCTCGGTCCGGTCCGTCGAGGCGTCCGTCGGCCTGCCGCGGTGCGGCCGTGAGCGGTTCCCGGTGTTTTCTTCGCTTCCGCCCGCCCCCCGTCTGACACCCCGGGAACGCCTCTTCCGTAGCCGGTGGCCTCCAGTTCCTCGGACAGAAGCATCGTCCCAACTGGTCAAGGGCTGAGCGGACGACGCCCGTCGCGCGATTGCCAAGATGTTCCCACGCGCCCGGAAACGCCGCTGGAGGTGCATTCGTCCAGAATCCGTGTTGGCCCTCACACAATAGGCTCTCCGTTCCCGCATGTCTCCCGATTCCGACCCGCTCCCTGAGGCCCCACCGTCGCCGCCCGATGAGTCCCCTCCGTCCGCGACCGGGGCGGAACGCGACTTCGGCTTCGAGACCCGCATGCTCCACGCTGGCCACGTCCCCGATGCCGAAACGGGATCGCGGGCCGTGCCCATCCACCAGACAACCTCCTACGTCTTCGACGACACCGACTACGCCGCCCAGCTTTTTGAACTGAAGGCGTACGGCAACATCTACACCCGCATCAACAACCCGACGACGGCGGCCTTTGAGGAACGGATTGCCTCCCTTTCGAACGCCGTGGGCGCCGTGGCGACGGCGAGCGGCATGGCCGCGGAGCTCGTAGCCCTGATGACCCTGCTGGAGCCCGGCGACGAGATCGTGGCGTCCTCCCACCTCTACGGCGGCACGCGCACCCTCTTCACGAACACGTTTCAGAAGCTGAGTGTCGAGGCCTCGTTCGTAGAACCGAATGATCTGGATGCGTGGGACGCGGCCATTACCGACGACACGAAGGTGCTCTACGGCGAGACGATCGGCAACCCGCAGGGGAGCGTCCTGGACTTCGAGCCCCTCGCAGAGCTGGCCGACGCCCACGGCCTCCCCCTCCTCATCGACAACACGTTCGCGACGCCCTACCTCTGCCGCCCGCTCGACTGGGACGTGCCGCTCGTCGTTCACTCCGCGACCAAGTTCATCGGCGGCCACGGCACCTCCATCGGCGGGGTCGTCCTGGACGGCGGCTCGTTCGACTTCACCACCATCGACACGGTGGCTGAGCCCTCCGACTCCTACCACGGCCTCAAATTCCCCGACACGTTCGGCCACCAGGGCTACCTCATGAAGACCCGGGCCGAGACGCTCCGTGACACCGGGGCCAGCATCTCACCGTTCAACGCGTTCCAGCTCATCCAGGGGCTGGAGACCCTCTCCGTCCGCATGGAGCGGCACGTGGACAACGCGCAGGCGGTGGCCGAGCACCTCGACGACCACCCGATGGTTGCGGACGTGGCCTACCCCGGCCTGCCCGACAATCCGTACCACGACCTCGCGCAGAAGTATCTGCCCAAGGGGCCGGGCGCCATCTTCACCTTTGAGCTGAGCCCCGACGGCCTGGCCCCGCGCGCCGCGGGCGAGACCTTCATCGAGAACCTTCAGCTCTTCTCACACCTCGCGAACGTGGGCGACGCGCGAAGCCTGGTGCTCCACCCGGCCTCCACAACGCACCAGCAACTCTCCGAGGACGAGATGCGGTCGAGCGGCCTCTCGCCGGGGATGATTCGCCTTTCCATTGGACTCGAAGACACCGACGACCTGCTATGGGATCTGGATCAGGCCCTGCATGCGATCTCGCAATGAACTCCTCGCTCTCTCCGGAGCAGCAGGAGCAGTATCAGCACCCCGACACCATCCGCCGCGTGTTGCGGGAGACGGACACCATCGCCATGGTGGGCCTGTCCTCCAATCCGCAGAAGGCGAGCCAGTTCGTGGCGACGTACCTGCAGTATCAGGGGTATCGCGTCGTTCCCGTCCACCCGAAGGCCGATTCCATTCTCGGGGAGACGGCCTACCCGACGCTCGAGGAGGTCCCAGCGCCGGTCGACGTGGTTGATGTCTTTCGGCCTCCGCACGAGTGTCCCACCTACGCGGAGCAGGCCGCCACGATTGGGGCCGATGCCCTCTGGCTCCAGCTCGGCATCGTGAGCCCCGAGGCGGCCGAGATTGCCGAGGAGCACGGGCTCGACGTGGTGATGGACCGCTGCCTCGGGGCCGACGGCAGGTGTGACTGTCCTAAAATGACGGCGGACAGTGGACGACGGTCCGCAGGTGAAGTCCTCGTCCGGCATTTCGGATCAGAGCCGGGACGGCCCTCAGCCGAACGAATTTGCCGGTCGTGGGAGAAACGGAGGAGCCAGACGAGGTATGGCATTCGCATCTTCGCGGTGGCCCGCTCGTCCCGTTCTACAGGGGGGCAGAATTTTGCCCCTCGCTCTCCCATTCCCCCACTCGCTCGTGCGTTCCTGGCCCCCGTCCCACGATCAGAGGCAGCTGAACCTCCATCGTTTGACAAGGCAGCCAACATACGATCGCCCTGAAGAGCAAGGACTCTTTTCCATACTCTGGTCTTGTTTTCCCTGCGGTCCGGACCGAAGAGGTCGAAACGACATGACAGCTCTCAGTCCGTGTGGTCGAGCCAGCCGGACAGGCCGAAGTAGAAGGCCGGATAGATGAAGGACACCCACAGCACCCAGTCCCCGCCCCAGGCCGGCAGGTCCGGAAAGGTGGGCAGCAGGGCCAGGAGCAGGGCCAGCCACGCGAGGCCGCCGACGGTCACGATGAGGCGCCACGGACTCGGCGCCGCATTCGGATAGACGAAGCGGACCGGCACGAGCGTCAGGATGCCGAGTGTCAACGCGGCCCCCAGCGACACATAGGACCCGACGGTTCCGTACTCGACCGCGAGGAGACCCACGTAGTACGCCACCACGTTCCAGTACGACGGGAAGCCGAGGAAGAAGCCCTCTTTTGCCTGCTTGGCCGACGTGTTGGCGAACCCGAAGAGACTGGCCACCATGAGGAGGGTGACCCAGAGGCCGTCCCAGCCCGGCAGCCAGTCCATCCGCCACACGAGGATGAGGGGAATGAACGTGAACGTCAGGTAGTCGACGATCAGGTCAATGGTCCTCCCAAGGATGCGGGCGGCGTAGAGCTTCACGTCCCACAACCGTGCCAGGGGCCCGTCGGCTGCGTCGATGAACACGGCCAGCGTGAGCCAGCCGAAGACCCATCGCGGGTCAAGATCCACCCGCATGACCTCCCGCATGGCCAGAAACGCAAACGCGACCCCCGACGCCGTGAAGAGATGCACGAAGTAGGCGCGCGCCTTGCGTCCCAACCGAATCCGCTCGGATCGGTCCTTTAAGTCACTCAAATCGGTGGATGGCATGAGCCGTAATCCTCTGCGGCACCCGTCTCACCGAGCCGTCCGCACAAAAGGGGGAGTAACGACATCTTAGTTTGGCTCATACAGATGAACGCCCGCAGGTGTCCGCACTGTAGCGCCCTTTTGCCAGAACTCTTTCATCTGTCTGGCGATCATCTATCTGGCGATGCGACGCCCAACGGTAGCGCAGACGGATTGACCGCTTCGTACGTCGCCTTCAGATCCACACGTCCGCATCGAAGTACGACACGTTAAAGGAATCCAGGTGCGAAAATGGGAAAATGCGAAATGGGCCTCACTTTTCCTTAAACACCAGTGTCAACGGCACCCCCTTAAATCCGAAGGCCTCCCGGAGCTTCCTCTCCAGATACCGCTTATAGTCGGTGCGAATGCCTTCCGGATGGTTGGCGAAGAAGACGAACACGGGCGGCGCCGTGCGGACCTGCGTCACGTAGTTGATGTTGACGAACGCCCCGCTGCTCGTGGTCGGCGGGTGCTTCTCGTCGATCGCCGCCTGCACCACGTCGTTCAGCTCGCTGGTCTGCACGCGTGTCTCGCGCCTCTCGGCCACCTTCAGCGCCGTATCGAGCAGTTCGTACACCCGCTGCTTCGTGACGGCGGACACGAACACGACGGGCACATGGTCGAGGGGGCCGAGGTACTGCTGCAGGTACTCGGTGTACTGCTCCTTCACGTCGTCCTCCGGGGCCAGGTCCCACTTGTTGACCGCCACCACCATGCCCTTCTTGTGGTCGTTCACCTGGTTGAGCACGTTCAGGTCCTGTTTGTGCAGCTCCTCGGTGGCGTCGAGGACGAGCGCGCACACATCCCCCGCCTTGATCGCCCGCTCGCTCCGGACGGTGGCGTAGAACTCGACGCCCTCTGTGCTGGAGCGCTTCCGCATCCCGGCCGTGTCCACGAGCATCAGTTCGCGATCCTCATACCGCACCACCGACTGGACCGTGTCGCGGGTGGTGCCAGGCGTCTCGGTGACGATGGCGCGGTCGAACCCGAGCGTGGCGTTCACGAGCGACGACTTGCCCACGTTGGGCTTCCCCACGAGCGAGATGCGCACCCGATCGTCGGTGTCTTCCGTCCCCGTGCCGGGCACCTGGTCGACGAGGGCCTGCAGCATCGCGTCGAACCCGCGCTTCGTGGTGCTGCTCACGGGATAGACCTCCCCGAGGCCAAACCGATAGAACTCGCTCGCGGCCCACTCGCGCTCTTCGTTGTCGGCCTTGTTGGCCACCACCATCACGGGCGTCTCGGTGGGGCGGAGCACATTCGCAATTTCCTGGTCGATCTCGGTGATGCCGGTCGTCACGTCCACCACGAAGAGAATGACGTCGGCGTCCTCCAAGGCAGTCTCGGCCTGCTCGCGGATGGCCCGCTCGTAGGGGTCGTCGGAGCGGGGCACGTAGC
>PXSY01000038.1 GCA_003023125.1 Bacteroidetes bacterium QH_10_64_19 | reverse complement strand
AGGCCGCCATGAGAAGGGGGAAGTTCCAGGGAATGATCTGTCCACACACCCCGAGGGAGCGCGGATGTCCGGGGCCGGGGAGGGCGTATTCGAGCTTGTCGGCCCAGCCCGCGTAGTGGAAGAAGTGCGCTGCCACCAGCGGAATGTCCATGTCGCGCGACTCGCGGATCGACTTGCCCCCGTCCATCGACTCCAGCACCGCGAACTCGCGGGACTTCTCCTTGATCATGCGGCCGATGCGGTAGATGTACTTCGCCCGCTCCTGCCCGGGCAGGTCCCGCCAGTGTGACTCGTAGGCGCTCCGGGCGGCCCCCACCGCGTCGTCGACGAGAGACTCGTCGGCCAGCCCGACCTCGGCGATCGTCTCCTCCGTCGCGGGATTGATCGACGGAAAGTACTCGTCCGCCTCCCGGAACTCGCCGTCGATGAACGGGCCGTAGCGGTCATCGAGCCGCACGTGGTCCGCCGATTGAGGCGCGGGGGCATATTCCCACTCGTCGCCGAAGAGCAGTTCGCGGGCGGTGTCGGGGGCCGCCTCTAGTTCAGTCATAGGCTTCAAATGAATGGTTCGAGATCAGAGGAGGGTCAAGTGATCTTTCGCGTGAGCACCTCTTTGAGAAGGGCGGCAGTTTGTATTGCGTATTCCGTACTGCGTATCGCTGGCTTACTTACGCAATACGCAACACGAAATACGCAGGAGGACTCAGCGCACAAAGCTCGTGCTCCCCGCGGAGCAGATCATCCCAACGACAAGTATCGCTTCGAGTAGTAGCGCCCGTGGTGTTCTTTTTCGAGCTGGAGCAGGAGATCGTTCAGCAGCGAGGAGGCGCCAATGCGGAAGAGTTCGGGCGTCAGCCACGCGTCGCCGAGCGTCTCTTTTACCATCACCAGATACCGAAGGGCGGGCTTGGCCTTCCGGATGCCGCCCGCCGGCTTCATGCCAATCTTCTCCCCCGTCTCCAGGTGATAGTCCCGAATCGCCTCCAGCATCACCAGCGTCACGGGCATCGTGGCCGCGGGCTGGATCTTGCCCGTCGAGGTCTTGATGAAGTCGGCCCCGGCGTCCATCGCAATGCGGCTTGCCAGCCGGACCGCGTCGAAGGTCTCCAGCTCTCCAGTCTCCAGGATCACCTTGAGGTGCGCGTCGCCGGAGGCCTCGGCCAGGGAACTGAGCTCCCGGTAGACCCGGTCGTACTCGCCGGCCAAGAACGCATTCCGGTTCAGCACCACGTCAATCTCGTCCGCCCCGGCATCCCGGACGCGCTCGACCTCCTCGACGCGCTCGTCGATGGCGGCCTGTCCGCTCGGGAAATAGCTGGCCACCGAGGCGATCCGGATGTCTGTCCCCCGTAGCTGCTCCTGGGCCACCGGCACCATGGGCGGGTACACGCAGACCGCCCCGACGGATGGATAGTCGCGCTCCCCGTCGGGGTTGGGGGTGCGGGCCTTCTGACACAGTGACCGCACCTTGCCCGGCGTGTCGGCGCCCTCCAGGGTGGTTAGATCCAGCATCGTGATGAGTCGCTTCAGCCCCTCCACCTTCGCCTCTTTCTTGATGCTCCGCGTGGCCAGCCGGGCGGCTCGCTCTTCGGCGGCCACCTGGTCGACGCTGGGGACCTGCGGGGGACGATAGTCTGCGGTACGCGGCCGTTGCATGGCAAAGCGGGAATCGATGAGCCGGGGACGAAGCAGCGAGGAGTGAATCCAGAGGATCAGGTATCCGAAACAAACGCAGCGGGGAAGCGGTCCGCCCCCCTGACAACCGACCCGCAAAAGCTAACGGGCCACCTTTTCATCAAGGTCGTAGCGCTTGCGCTTGTCCCAGAGGGTTTTCTTGGAGATGCCAAGGTCGTCGGCGATGTCGGCATAGCTGTCCTTGGGCCGTGCCTCCAGGGTCTGACGAATGTATTCCTTCTCGACATCCTCAAGCGTCTGACCCATCTCACACCCAAATCCATTCACCGTGGAAGCGCGCTCGTCGAGCCGCCCAGGCGGGGCCAGGGTCAGGTCCTCTGTCCCAATCCGGTCGCCATTCACAAAGATCATGGCCCGTTCGATTACGTTTCGAAGCTCGCGGACGTTGCCGGGCCAAGAGTGGCGGAGCAGTTTCTCCTGGGCCGTGTCGGTAAATCCCTTGATGTCTTTTCCAAACTCCCGGTTGAACTCCGACACGATCTGCCGCCCGATCAGAAAAATATCGTCGCCCATGCGGCGGAGCGGGGGAAGATGGACGTTCACCACGTTGATCCGGAAAAACAGGTCTTTCCGGAAGCTGCCCTCCTTCACGCTGGACTCGAGGTCCGCGTTCGTCGCGCAGAGAATGCGGACGTCCGCCGTCTTATCTTCTACGCCCCCGAGGCGCGGCGCCGAAACTCGCGACTTTCCAGAAACGACAGCAGCTTTGCCTGAAGCGCCAGGCTCATCGAGTCAATCTCATCGAGAAACAAGGTGCCCCCGTCGGCCACCTCGATGAGGCCCTCCTTGGTGTCCCGCGCGTTGGTGAAGGCCCCCTCCTCGTACCCGAAGAGCTCAGCCTCGAGCAGATTGTCCGGCAGCGAGGCGCAGTCGATGTCGGTGAAGGACTCTTCGGCCCGTGGCGAGTTGTAATGCAGGGTTTTGGCCGCCAGGTTTTTTCCGGTCCCCGTCTCGCCGGTGAACAGGACCGTCGTATTCGAGGCGTCGCAGAGCGTCTGAATCGTCTCTCGGGCCTCCACGACCGGCTCACTCTCGCCCAGAATGCCCTCAATCGGATACTGCTTCTGCTTCTCGGTCTTGATTTGCTTGAGCTCCTGCTGCGCCCCATACAGCTCGATGGCCTTTTCCAGCAGCGCCCGCATCTCCTCCAGATTCACAGGCTTCTCGAGATAGTGGAAGGCGCCCTGCCGCATCGCCTCCACAGCCGTCTGCACCGAGGAGTGCGCCGTCATGATGATGATGGGAACGTCGAGCTCCCGCTCCTGAAGCTCCTCCATGAGTTCAACCCCATCCATCTCCGGCATGATCATGTCCGCCACCACCACGTCGGGCTCCTCGCTGCCCTCCTCCAG
>PXSY01000037.1:2637-3305 GCA_003023125.1 Bacteroidetes bacterium QH_10_64_19 | reverse complement strand
ACTACTTGGGACCGATTTCCGCCGTGCCTGCGCGAGCCGATGCACCCGCATGATGCCAATTCTACTTGAGAATGTCGGGAGCCCCAACCGACTCTTGGTCCTGTTTGGTGAGTTCGGGACGCCAAACGTTGCAACGCCAAAACACTGAACGTTATGGGCTTACAGGGGAATAGGCATCTTCCGTCTGCCGGGGTCGGTTCAGGGTTGCCCCGACATGGTGTCTTCGAGGCGGCACAACAAGGCAGAATGTGCGCCTTGGGTTCGGAAACGCACGCTCGGGCAAACCGTGCTACGCCGTGATTCACGCCTTAGCGTTTCCCTCGGTTTGCACGTCTACTGCGATGAGCAAGAGGATTTACACCCGGACCGGCGACGATGGCACTACCGCTCTCTTCGGGGGCGAGCGCGTGGGCAAGGGCAATCCCCGGATCGATGCGTACGGCACAGTCGATGAGACCAATTCGATCGTGGGGATGGCGCGGGCGCATCTCAAGGGCGAGCCCGGTGAAGACGAACTCGACCCCGTCCTCGGCGATCTCCAGGATGAGTTGTTTGTTCTCGGGGCCGACCTGGCGACGCCCATGGACGCCACGCCGGTCGTCGAGCGCATCGAGGACGACCACGTGACGGCCCTCGAAGAACGGATCGACCGATTCGACGCCGACCTC
>PXSY01000037.1:0-2629 GCA_003023125.1 Bacteroidetes bacterium QH_10_64_19 | reverse complement strand
GCCGGGGGGAACGCCGGCGGGGGCCTCGCTCCATTCCGCCCGGACCGTGTGCCGGCGGGCCGAGCGCCACATCGTGGAGGCGAGCACCTCAACCCCGATCAACGAACAGGCCATGGTCTATCTCAACCGCCTCTCGGACTTGTTCTTCGTGCTGGCCCGGTGGACTAACCGCAAGGCGGGTGTCCGGGAAGACACTTGGTCGCCCGAGGCGTCCGATGAGGGTGACCCGTCGGAGGCAGAACATGCGTAGCATTTCAACCACTCTGGTTTCCAATCCTGTATCTGTACCCACCATGAAGTCGCGTCCTGCATTCCTGCTACCCGTTGTCCTGGCGGTGGTGTGTATCTCAGTGTCCTGCCAGACAGGTGCGACTGCGCCCACCGCGGACGATCGGGGGACTGCGGAACGGTCGGAGGTATCGACAGATCGCTTTGGACTGCGCGCCGACCTGTATACGATCAAAGAAGGGAGGGTTGGCCGGACGGAGACCTTCTCCGATCTCTTGGGCCGACACGGTGTCGACTACGAGACCCTCCTGGCTGTCGGCGACGCGGCGCAACCGGCCTTTGAGGTGAAAGCCCTGCGGGCGGGGCGGCCGTATCGGGTGTACGTGAATCCCTGGCGTCAGCAGGCCCGGTACCTCGTGTATCAGGCCGATGCGCTGCGGTACGTGGTCTTCGATCTCCGCTATCCGGAGCGCACCTACGTCGATCGCCTGTCGGTCGATCGCAACTGGGCGACGGTCACCGGAACCGTGGAGGGGTCTCTGTACGAGAGCCTCGTGACCAACGGGGGGCATCCGCTTCTCGCTCTTCGCCTCTCGGAGGTCTTTGCCTGGCAGATTGACTTCTTTCGCCTCCGGAAGGGGGACCGGTTCCGGCTGGTGTACGAGACGCGGTCGATGGACGGAGAGCAACTGCAGCCCGGCGACATCGTGGCGGCCCACGTGGAGCACCGCGGAGAAGACTATTACGCGTTTCGGTTTGAAGGTGGAGAAGGAGAGGCCGAATATTACAATCGGCAGGGGCAAAGCCTGCGCCGACAGCTCTTGAAAGCGCCGCTCCAGTATTCGCGCATCAGTTCTGGGTACACCAATCGCCGGTACCATCCGGTTTTGAAGGAGTATCGGTCCCATCGTGCCATCGACTACGCTGCGCCGCGAGGGACTCCCGTACGGTCTGTGGGGGACGGCGTGGTCCAGCACGCCGGGTACAAGGGCGCAAACGGGAACTACGTCAAGATCCGACACAACGGCACTTACACGTCTGGGTACCTGCATCTCTCCCGCATGA
This sequence comes from Bacteroidetes bacterium QH_10_64_19, assembly GCA_003023125.1. Next base: position 1,336 of record PXSY01000037.1, on the reverse strand, counting down.
CGGTGCGCCCGGGCGAGTCGGTGCGGCAGGGGGACACCATTGGATACGTCGGCAGCACGGGCCGGTCCACGGGTCCTCATCTCGATTATCGTCTCTGGAAGCATGGCACGCCCATTAACCCCTACGGCCTGGAGCTGCCGCCGTCCCAGCCTGTTCCGGTGCAACACCAAGACGCGTTCCGGAAAACCGTGAACGCGCTGCTGCCGCGACTGCACGACGCCTCGGTCTTTGCCCGTGCGCCGTCAGCGTCCGACGGAGGCTGGACGCCGAGCATAGACGCCTCGGGGACCATGCTGGCTGATCGATAACGGGTGCGTGACCGCATCGTGGTTGCATGGGCCGTTCTCTCCAGAGCACACAGATCGAGGGCGACGGGCCGCTGTTGCTCGTGCACGGCGGGGCGTGGGCCATTCCCGATGCGGTGCTCGGGGCCCACCGCGACGGCCTCGATCAGGTGCTGAGGACGGGGAGCGCCCTGCTGCAAAATGGCGCGCCTGCACTGACGATCGTGACGGAGGCGGCCGCCGCGCTGGAGGCCCACGAGGCGTTCAACGCGGGGCACGGCGCCATGCTCAACCAGGACGGAGTGGCGGAGCTTGATGCTGGAGTGATGAACGGCACGACTCTGGAATACGGGGCCGTCATGGCCACTCAGCACCTCGCGCGTCCGGTCCGGGTGGCGCGCCGGCTCCTGACCGACGGGGAGGGCCGTGTGCGGATGCTGGCGGGGGACGGGGCCGAGCGGTTTGCCGAGGCACAGGGCATCGACCTCGTGCCGAACGAGCAACTTGTCTGTCCCCGCGAGCAACAACGATACGAGCGAAGCCGGGAGCAGGCCGAGGCGGATCATCCGAGCGGGTCCTTTCTGCCCGGGGTCTCCAACCTCCAGGGTGCCGACACGGTGGGCGCGGTGGCTCGCGACGCACGGGGATATCTCGCCGCGGCGACCTCTACGGGCGGCACGCCCTTCAAGCCGCCGGGGCGGGTGGGCGACTCGCCACTTCCCGGGGCCGGCTTCTATGCCGACGATCGCGTCGCTGTCAGCGCCACAGGATGGGGCGAGGTCATCGCGGCGGTGGGGCTAGCGCGGGAGGTCCGCGAGCGGGTTGTTGACGGAGTGACCGCCGAGAAGGCGGCCCGCGGTGCGCTGACGCGCATGTACGAACAGGTCGCGTCCCCGGACGGAGAGGGGGCCACAGGCGGCTGCATCGTGGTGACGCCGGGCGACGCGGCCTGTGCGTTTACGACGCCACGGATGGCGCGGGGGTGGGGAGATGAGGATCGTGCCCGCCGGGAGATTTGATGCCGGTTTCGCCACGAGAGGCTCTGACGGGCA
>PXSY01000036.1 GCA_003023125.1 Bacteroidetes bacterium QH_10_64_19 | reverse complement strand
CGAGACGTGGTCGAGGTGGGGATGGGGACCGACACCACACCGGCCCAAGCCGATCGCGTCGAGCGCCTCCTCGCCGAGGCGGGCAAGACGCCCGTCGTCGTCCGCAAGGACATTCCGGGGTTCATTGGCAATCGCATCCAAGCAGCGATGTCCTACGAGGCGTTCTCGCTGCTGGCCCAGGGGGTGGCAACGCCTGCTGACATCGATCGCGCGGTCAAGGCTGGCTTCGGGTTCCGCCTGCCGATCATGGGGATCTTCGAGAAGATGGATCAGTCCGGACTGGCCATCCACCACGAGGTCGAGAAACGGCTGGCCCAGCCGGGCCGCCACCCGGGGCCCCACCGTCGACTTCCCGCTTGCCATGAAGCCTGTGAGGTAGATGCGCATGGGGATTGGAGATTCTGAGCTGGCGATGGCACCTTAACGACGAGCCTCCTCTCAACGGCCCGCCCCTTCATGCCGCGCTACCGATTGCTCGTCGAGTACGACGGAACCGACTTCCACGGGTGGCAGATCCAACCCGACGTGCCCACCGTCCAGGGCGCCCTCGAGGACGCGGTGGAGACGATTACGTCTACGACCCATCGCGTGACGGGCTCCGGGCGGACGGATGCGGGAGTTCACGCCCGGCGACAGGTCGCGCACCTCGACCTGTCCGCCCCGACAGATCCGTACCGCCTCCGCGGCTCCCTCAACGGCCTGACGCCCGACGCCGTGGCGGTACGCCGCGTCGAACGCGCCCGACGCCCGACGCCGCCGCTACCACTACCGGATTGCGACCCAGCCCTGCGCGCTGGCCCGCCGCACCCGAACCGACCTGCGCCCCGCCCCTGACCTCGACCGGATGCGGGCCGCCACGCCGGACCTCCTCGGCACCCAGCACTTCGGTTCGTTTTGCCTCACCCAGTCGGACACCGAAAACCGCGTCTGCACGCTGACTCACGCCCGGTGGGTGTCCGAGGAACGTCGCGGCTTCGGACGGTTCGAAATCGCCGGAACCCGGTTCCTCCACGGCATGGTCCGGGCCATCGTCGGGACCCTCGTAGAAATTGGACGGGGCAAACGAGCAGCCGACGCCTTCCCTACCGTAATCGCCGCCCGGGATCGCCGAGCGGCAGGCCCCTCCCTGGCCCCCGAGGGGCTCGTGCTAGAGGCCGTCCGCTACGAGCACCCTGTCCTCGGGGTCGCCCCGTCCTGCCCCGCCTGACCCGCCGGATCCTGTAACATTTCCGGGCCCCGTGTCCGTTATTAGGGCGCGATGAGCCGAAAATCCAGTTCTCTTTCATCACTCCCCTTCTCCCATGGATCTCGACCTCCGAACGGTACTCCGCTGGCTCGTGTACGGCGTCATTGCCCTCATCGGGCTCAGCCTTCTCGGTGTGCTGGTCAACGTGGCCAGCTCCCTGCTCTGGCTGCTGCTGAAGGGCGGGCTCGTCGTGCTCGTCGTCCTCTTCCTCCTTCAGATCCTGGACGGCTTTCTCGAATGACTCTCAGCCACGGCCCAACGACGGGGCCCGACAGATACGGCCCCCCGTTCGTGTGGAAGCCGTCTCCGGGACGTCGCCCTCGCCGAAGCGCCTCCCATTGCCGCAATTTCACACGCACGGCAATCGCGTGCTGAAGCGGTCGGACGGGCCTGCTCCCTTCGGATCGGGGCAGTCCGGCCTGTATAGACCGGGGACATCCTTAACAGGTGTTCCGGGACATCGGTAACACATTGCCAGTTGCGTGCTCTCCTCCAAACAGTCGGAGGTGCCCATGCCCTGGCACAACCGATCCAAGATGTCCCTCAAGTTCGAATTCGTAACACTTGCCGACCAAGCAGAGGCCAACATGAGTGCTCTTTGCCGCCGGTTCGACATCAGTCGAAAAACCGGCTACAAGTGGCTGGATCGCTACCGCGAGAAGGGCCGTGAGGGGCTCGAAGAGCAGTCGCGCCGCCCCAATCATTCGCCGAACAAAACTCCCGAGCCGATCGCCGAGGCGGTTTGCGAGATGCGCAAGCAGCATCCGGCTTGGGGCGGCTCCAAGATTCGGGCGCGGCTCCGCAAGCAGGCCAAGGGCGAGGAGCACCCGTTCGAGGCCGAGGCGGTTCCGGCCGCCTCGACCTGTCAGGCCATCATAAAGCGCAACGGGCTTCTCAGCTCCGAGGACGAAAAGCGCCACAGAGCGTTCGAGCGCTTCGAGAAAGAGACCCCCAATCAGCTTTGGCAGATGGACTTCAAGGGCCACTTCCCCCTCGTTGACGGGGAGCGCTGCCACGCGCTTACGATCGTAGACGACCACTCCCGCTTTGCGATCGGACTTCATGCCTGCGCCAACGAGCAGCGCGAGACGGTCAAAAAGCGGCTTGCGGCCGCCTTCCGGCGCTATGGACTGCCCCGGCGCATCCTCTGTGACAATAGCTTTCCCTGGGGCGTACCGGCCACCGAGCGAGTCGGGCGTCCCCTTTACACCCAGCTCAACGCCTGGCTCTTTCGACTTGGAATCGACGTGATTCACGGCCGGCCCTACCATCCCGAGACGCAAGGCAAGTGCGAGCGCTTCCACCGCAGCCTCAAGGAGGAAGTCCTGAAGCAGGGCAGCTACGAGTCGCTCTCGGAGTGCCAGGACGGGTTCGACTGTTGGCGCCAGGTCTACAACTTGGAGCGTCCCCACGAGGCAACGCGCAGCCGGGCCGACGAGATGGAAGTGCCTGCCAGCCACTACCAGCCCAGCGGCCGCCCCTTTCCCGAAACGCTTCCGGAGATTAGCTATCCGCCAAGCGACCGGACGCGACTCGTGAGCACGCGAGGACAGATCCGCTTTGCAGGAAGCCAATTTTACATCGGAGAGGCATTTGCCGACCACCCGGTGGCCCTTCGCCGGAACGAGCCCGACGGCCCGGAAGGGGCCGGCACGGAGAACGAAAAGCGTTCCGGAGAAGGCTCTCCGCTGGAATGGGAAGTCTACTTCTGTCATAAAAAAGTTCGCGTGATCGAATCGAAGGTCCCCTATCAATAGACTTTTTCACCTGTTACCGATGTCCCGGAACGGGTGTTACCGAACTCCCCGGTCTGTACATACACCCTCCTCACATCCATACCCGAACCGCACAAGCGGATTCGGTATAAGTGCCGTGCTGCACCCGATCGCACTGCCCGTTCAGGCTTGGATGCGTGGACGCGAAAATGGGGTACCGGCATCCATTCGTCCACGCTTCCATGCCTCCAAACCATTCGGGCAGACCGCCCGACCGGGCAGAGGGCCGGCATCGTTGACGAGGCCACCCACCTGTGTTGCCCTATTCCAGCCGGAAGGTGAAAGTGATCGTGCCCGTCTGATTCTCCTGCGGGGCGCCCGGCGGAAGCGGGTTGAAGCGCCAGCGCTGCAGGGCGTCCATCACGGCCGCCTCGAGCTTCGG
>PXSY01000035.1 GCA_003023125.1 Bacteroidetes bacterium QH_10_64_19 | reverse complement strand
CCCTTTCATCCGGACGGAGGCACGTGAGGCCGCGTGACCGCTCGCCCCAGTTCTTTCCTTGCATGGCGAACATCCCTCCCGCGGGCAGCGTGAATGAGTGGTGCCGTCCCAGAGATCTCGACCGAGTTGGAGACCTCCGGGCAGCGCTCTTCTTTCCTGCCATCATCTCACCATCCGCATGATCGATCGCATCGCCATTCTTGGAACAGGCCTCATTGGCGGCTCGCTGGGCCTCGCGTGGGCACAGCGCCGTCCCGACACGACCATCGTCGGCCACGATCGGCCGGAGGTACTGGACGAGGCGGAGGCCCGGGGGGCCATCGACGCAAAAGCGGCGGCCCCCACCACTGCGGTGCACGACGCCGACCTCGTGGTGCTCGCAACGCCCGTCGCCACCACGCTCCGCCTTCTCGACACCATCGCCGAGGATCTGTCCGACGGGTGCATCGTGACCGACGTGGCGTCGGTGAAGCAGCCCGTGCTAGAGCAGGCCGAGGACGTGCTCCCCGACTCCGTACAGTTCCTGGGCGGCCACCCCATGGCCGGCGCCGAGCACAGTGGCATCGAGCACGCCGATCCCCTCCTCTTCGAAAATGCCGTCTACAGCCTGTGCCTCCCGGCCGGAACCGACGAGGCCGCGCTCGACGCGTCCTTTGCGCCGCTCGTGGACCTGGTCGAGGACACCGGCAGCCGTCCTCTCGTGTTGGATGCAGACCGCCACGACCGCCTCGTTGCGGCCGTGAGTCACGTCCCTCAGTTGCTCTCCGTGGCGCTCGTCAACCTCGTCGCGACCGCCGAGGACGAGGACGAAGACGAGCTGGCCCTTCAACTCGCCGGCGGCGGCTTCCGCGACATGACCCGCATCGCCGCCTCCCCCTTCGAGATGTGGCGGGACGTGTTGGTGGGCAATGAGGGCGCGATCCACGACGCCCTCAGCCGACTCCGACGCCTCCTTCGCGAAATGCGGAATCGGCTCATCGAAGAAGACCTGGAGGCCCTGGAAGACCTCTTTGAGGATGCGCGCTCGGCCCGCGACGCCATTCCGCAGGACAGTAAAGGTTTCCTGCATCCGCTCTTTGACATTTACGTCCGCGCCCCGGACGAGCCGGGTGTGATCCACGATTTCACAGAGCACCTTCTGGAGGCCGACATCAATATCAAGGACATCGAGCTCCAGACCATCCGGGAAGGCACCGGGGGGACCTTCCGCCTGGCCTTCAAGGACGCGTCCGACGCCGAGGCAGCGGCCTCCGTCTTGTCCGAGGCTGGCTACGAGGCCCGGCGGCCGTAGCAGACAAAATCACGGCCCCTTCGTTGACTGCTCTGTTCCCAACTGGTATTATTGTCCTTGGTGTCGGCTAAAAATTTAGACTCCGACACGTCCCTTCGCAGTTCGTCCCGTTGATTCCTTCCCCCGATGGCCGATTCGACTCCGACCCTCCAAACGACGCCTCTCCACTCACTCCATGAGGAGCAAGACGCCCGGATGATGGAATTTGGCGGGTTCGAGATGCCCGTGCAGTATTCCAGCATCATGGACGAGCACATGGCCGTTCGTAACGACGCCGGCCTGTTCGACGTGAGTCACATGGGCGAGGTCCTGATTACGGGCGACGACGCACTTGCCCTCGTACAGCGCCTCGTGACCAACGACGCGTCTAAGCTCTACGACGGACGGGCCATGTACACGGTCATGTGTACGCCCGACGGCGGAATCATCGACGACGGCATCGTCTACCGGCGGAGTGAAGACCAGTACCTGATGGTCCTCAACGCGGCCAACAGGGACCGAGACCTGACGTGGATGCGCGATCACAATTCTACGGACGCGACCCTCGAGGACATTTCGGCGGAGACGGCCCTCCTCGCCCTCCAGGGACCGAAGGCCTTGAGCATTGCCCAGTCGTTCCTCAATGAGGACCTCGGCGACCTGCGCTTTTACCACTTTTGGGAGCGGAGCGACGGCGCATTCCTCGGCTGCGACGAGGCGATCATCTCCCGCACCGGCTACACAGGCGAGCCGGGCCTGGAGCTATATGTGCCCGCCGAGCAGGCCGCGCACGTATGGACGACCCTCCTGGACGCCGGCGCGGAGCACGGGCTCAAACCCGCCGGGCTGGGGGCCCGCGACACGCTGCGCCTCGAGGCCGGACTGTGCCTGCACGGCAACGACATTACAGAAGACACCAATCCATATGAGGCCCGTCTCGGATGGCTCGTGAAGCTCGACAAGGGCGACTTTATCGGTCGCGAGGCCCTGCGGGAGATTCACGAGCGAGGGCCTGAGCGCAAGCTCGTCGGCTTCGTGGCGACGGAGCGGGGCATTCCCCGCCACGACCACCTTCTCCAGTCTCCCGAGGGCGACACGATCGGCGTCGTGACCAGCGGCACCCAGTCGCCCATCCTCAATACCGGCATCGGTCTCGGCTACGTCCCCAACGACCCCCAGTACACCGAGGAGGGCCAAGCGCTGACCGTCGCCGGCCGGCGTCGCGAGTTCGCTGTGGAGGTGTCGGATCCGCCGTTCCACGAGGATGACTGAAAACTCATTTGGCGAGACATCTGCACCCCCCCTGGGAGTACTCGGTCGCTTCGCTCCCAGCGCTGCGACTTCGTGGATCTCGCGCAGAACGGGTTCCGACAGCCTCTCTCTTGTCTTTCTCCCGATCGAATCCCCGATTTCGATGGACGCTGAAGTCTTTCTTACCCATTCCACCATTTCGGAAGGCGACGTGCAGGGGCGGACCGTCGTAGTCATCGACGTCCTTCGGGCCTGCTCCACCATCGTCACCGCCCTGGATCGGGGCGCCCGGGCCGTAATGCCTGTGCTCGACATGGCGCAGGCGGGCAAGATCGCGAGCAATCTCGACCCCGACGTGTACCGACTCGGGGGCGAGCGGGGGGGCGAGAAAATTGACGGCTACCACCTTGGCAACTCCCCGCGGGAGTATACCCCGGAGGTCGTGAAGGGGCGCGATGTCATCCTGAACACGACCAACGGAACCCGAGCCCTCGAAAAGGCCAAAGGCGCCGATCATCTCGTGGCTGCCAGCTTCCTAAACGCCGAACAAGTCGTTGATTTTGTTCGGCAGACCACGAACGCCATCACCATCGTCTGTGCGGGTCGCCAGAACCGCATCGCCCTGGAAGACACCCTTTGTGCGGGCCTTCTCCTCGACCGGCTCTGGGACGGCCAGGAGCCGTACCCGGTCAGCGACTCGGCCCACACGGCCTACACGCTGTACCATACCGATCAGGACGACCTCGAAAATGCCCTGCGCGGCGCCAACCACGCAGAACGGCTCGTCCAGCAGGATTACAAAGAAGACCTGGACTACTGTTTTCAGGTCGACGAGATTCCGGCTCTGCCCTATTACACCGAAAACCGAATGCGGCTCTACGACGACGTCACATCGGACTGATCTTCGGCGTCCCGTCTCGTCTCCACCCCGGCCGTCGCCCTTTCCGCCGTTTCTCCGGGGATCGTTCAAACCAACGAGGGACTGGATGCCGTTGCATTTTTGGTGCGTTCGGCCCACCTTACGAACAAAGCGGATCCCAATGGAGAGCAAATGCGCACGCAATACGGATTTCAGTAGAAAATGTCGGCAGAACCAGTAGGATCTATCCCTTTCATTTTCGTGCCGACACGATGAAGTCGAAACAGTGTACGGGATCCCCCGCCGGTTTTTGATTGCTCCTTCTCGGTCGCATGGCTGCCTCGGGCTCCGACACGACGACAGATGGGGACGCCTCGGCATACTTTATCTCCCCGCGCCGGAAGCTCGAGATCCTCGGGCTGGTGCTGATGGTGCTGGCGCTGCTTCTGTCCCTCGCCTTCCTGAGTTATCACGCCGAAGACAGCGCCGTCCTGCGCGAGGTCGAGGTGGGCAAGGTGCTGTTGAATCCACAGACTGCTCAGCCCGAGGTGCCGGTTCAGAACATCCTCGGGATTGTTGGGGCACATCTCGCCCGCGCACTGGTGCCCAGATTCCTCGGCTACGGGGTGCTCCTCCTGAGCGGCCTGCTGATGGTGTGGGGCTACGCCATCTTCCGCCACATCCCCTTCCGGCGACTGGTCTACCCGTCGATTCTGACCGTACTGTCGGCGTTCGTCTTTTCCTGCGTCCTGGGCTGGTTCGACCATACCCTCGACGCGTCCCTCACGGCCTGGGCCGGCATTGTTGGCCTCGGCACCGCCGGGTGGATGCAGAACGTCATTGGGCAGGTGGGCTCGTTCGTTCTCCTCCTGCTCTTTGGGGCAATTCTCTTTCTGTTGGTGGTGGACTTGGACCTCCAGCGGACCGTCGACCGGGTCATCGACGCCGGCCACGCCCTCGTTGCGGGCGTCTCCGCGGCCGGCGCGTACATCGGAGATCAGTGGACCCAGGCCCGCGCCGAGGCACAGGTTCGGGAGAAGGAGCCTGCCGCTCCCTCATCCCCAGAGGATGATGCCGAACATACGTCCGACCCGCCGCCCTCCTCCCCCAACGAGTCTTC
>PXSY01000034.1 GCA_003023125.1 Bacteroidetes bacterium QH_10_64_19 | reverse complement strand
AGCCAACGCTTGAAGAGTGGATCGAGTCCCACCCGGAGTGGAAGGACAATGTGCTCGGGCAGATCAAGAGCTGGTTCGATGAAGGCCTGAAGGCGCGTGCCATCACGCGGGATGTGCCGTGGGGCGTGCCGGTGCCGGAGGACGTCGCCGAGCGGCACGGACTGGAGGCCGAGGGAAAGGTGATTTACGTCTGGTTCGACGCGCCCATCGGCTACATCTCGGCCACGAAAGAATGGGCGCGTCAGGAGGGCGATCCGGAGCGGTGGAGGGACTACTGGCAGGACGACGATACGACCCTCGTCCACTTCATCGGGAAGGACAACATTGTCTTTCACTGCCTCATGTTTCCGGCGATGCTGATGGAGCATGGCGAGTACGTTCTGCCGGAGAATGTCCCGGCGAACGAGTTTCTGAACCTGGAAGGAGAGAAGCTCTCCACGAGTCGCGGCTGGGCCGTATGGCTCCACGAGTACCTCGACGATTTTCAGGACGAGCGACACGCGCCGGACCTGCTCCGCTATGCGTTGGGGGCCACGCTGCCGGAAACGGGGGATGCCGACTTCAGTTGGGAGGGATTTCAGCAGCGCGTGAACGGGGAGCTCGCGAATGTCTTCGGCAACTTCGTACACCGGACGCTCACCTTCGCCCACCGCTACTTCGACGGCGCGGTGCCTCCTTTGGAAGATCCGTCCGATGCCGATCGCGACATGCTCGACACCCTCCGCGAGGCCCCGGACGCCGTGGGCACGGCCTACGAGAAATACCGGACGCGCGAGGCGATCTTCGAAACCATGGCCCTGGCGCGTGAGGGCAACAAGTATTTCAACGAGACGGAACCCTGGCACACGCACGAGAACGACCCGCAGGCCTGTGCGAACACGATCCATGTCAGCCTTCAGGTGTGCGGGGCCCTGTCCATTCTGTTTGAGCCGGTGCCCGACGCCGACAAACTCGTGCGCCTGGAGGTGGACATCGGCTTCGAAGAACGGCAGATGTTGGCCGGTGTGGCCGAGCAGATGAAGCCCGACGAGTTGATCGGGCTCAAGGTGGTCGTCGTGGCCAATATGGCGCCGAAGGAGATGTTTGGGATCGAAAGTCAGGGGATGGTCTTGATGGCCGAGGAGCCGGACGGCACCTTCGTGCCCGTGACCACGGAGGCCGAAAACGGATCGGTCGTGCGGTGACGCCGCCACAGCTTGCGGTTGGGAGGTGCGCACGGCGCGAGTCCACTCGCTGTTCACGTAGAGACTGAGCCGATTAGCGCCATGCCGTTGGCCATCATGTCCGCGCTGGACATCGAAATTGAGCGGTATCTGGAGCGGTGTACGCTGCACGGATCAACCCAGAAGGCGGGTCTCACCGTCCACGAAGCCGCGTGGCGCGGTCACGACCTGGTGCTCGTGAAGGCGGGGGTCGGGAAGGTGAACGCGGCTGCACAGGATCGGCAGGAGCGCTCACGTCGACGCTCGACATTGGGGACATCGTGGTGGCGGAGGACTGTGTACAGCACGACATGCTGGTCGAGTTTTTGGGCCTCTCGCGTGGGGAGATCCCCTTCACCGACCACCGGTTTTTCGAGACCAATCCGGTGCTTCGGCGACGGGCGCTGGAGGTGTCACTCTCCGACCACACCGTCACCGAGGGCCGCGTGCTCACCGGGGATACGTTTGTGGAAGACGAGGCCTACCGGAAGCAAATCCGGGAGGACCTCGACGGCGATTGTGTCGAGATGGAGGGGGCGGCCGTGGGGCAGGTTTGTACGGCGAACGACGTGCCGTACCTGGTCGTGCGGGCCATTTCGGATCGGGCCGACGGCAGCTCGGATGTTGACTTTCAGGCCTTTCTGCGGGAGGCTCGGGTAAAACGGTGAACTCAATCCTTATTCACCCCCTGTCCCGAACAGGAAAATGCCCCTCGTGTACCATTTCTGAATCGGATGCAATCGGATCCGAACCCCCCTATGCGGTTTCACGCAGTTGGTCTCAACCATGAGTGCGCGTCGCTGGAGCGGACCGAAGCGTTCTCGCTCGACGTCGACGACCAGGAGGCGTTGTATTCCAACCTCAGTCTCAGCGAGGATGCGGAAGTCGTCGTCCTGTCCACCTGCAACCGGACCGAGGCGTATCTTTACGGCGTGAAGGCGGATGTGCGCCAGGTGGAGGCCCTGCTGGGGCAGGCGGCCGGGGCGCAGTGGCCGTCCGATACGGCCTTCCGCGTGCGGGATGAGGACGCGGTGCGCCACCTTTTGCAGGTGACGTGTGGGCTGCGCTCAGTCGTGCTGGGCGAGCGTCAGATCTTTGCCCAGATGAAGACTGCCTACCAGCGGGCCGTAGATGCCGGGAGCGTACACTCTGTGATGCATCGCCTTCTGCACACGGCCTTCCGCGCCGCCAAGCGGGTCTCGTCGGAAACCGGCCTGGGCCGGGGGGCAGCCTCCGTCTCTACAGCGGCTGTAGAAATGGCACGGCAGGAGTTCGACGCGCCCGACGAGTCAGCCCCCTTTGCCGACGCCGACGTTGTGCTGGTGGGCGCGGGCAAGATGGGCCGTCTTGCGCTGGAGGCCCTCACGGACGACGTGCTCCGGTCCCTGACGGTCGTCAACCGCTCTGCGGACCGCGCAGAAACGCTCGCGTCGTCGTTCGGGGGCGACACCCAGCCCTGGACGGCCCGTCATCAGGCGGTAGCCCAGGCCGACCTTGCGCTGGTGGCTACGGGTGCCCCAGAGCCGATTCTGACGCCGTCGTCGCTACCGCCCCCCGAAGAAGGACGCACGCTGGTGGTCGATGTCACGATGCCCCGGAACGTGGATCCGGCCGTGTCCCGACAGTCGTCGGGATATCGGGTGTTCGACCTGGATGATCTGCAGGACTGGACGGAGGCCGTGCGGGAGCGCCGCGCCACCGCGGTGCCGGAGGCGGAGGCCATCTGCGAAGAACTGCTCAAAGACTTTGTCACCTGGGTCTTCCACCAGCAGGCCCTCCAGCCTGCGATCCAGGCCATCCGGAGCACGTTCGAGACGATTCGGAAGCAAGAGGTTGACCGGCATGCCCACCGCACCGACATGGATCGGACGGAGGTGGACCAGCTCACGCAGTCGATCATGCAGAAGCTGCTGGCGGTGCCCATCGTCCGCCTCAAAAACGTCGACCCGGAGAGCATCGACTTTGCGCAGGGGATTGAGCTGCTCCGGGCCCTGTTCGCGCCGTCCGAAGAAGACGATGGGGCGCGCGAACTGCAGGAAAACGCCGACACCGACCGTCCAGCCCTGAGCGAAGCCCCGTCCCGGTGCCCTTACCTCACCCATGATCCCGAGTCGGAGGGGGAAGAGACGGAGGAGGTCCAGCACGCCCTCCGGATGACGGGGATCCTCGACGCGCATCGGGGCGAGGAGGCCGTGGACATCCAGGGGGAGTGATTGGAGGAGACCGGTAGTGTTTTGAGTCGTGATTCCTCTCTCGTCTGGATCTGTCCGTCAGGCTGCATTTCTTCCTGAATCCGTTTGTGTTTGATGTCGATTTCTGAGCCGCTCGTTCTTGGTACGCGCGGAAGTGATCTGGCGCTCCGACAGGCAAACACGGTGCGTTCCCGGCTCGAAGCCGTGGGGCACCGCGTGGAGTTGAAAACCATCATGACCCGGGGAGACGAGTCGACGGACACGCCGATCTCAGAGATTGGGGATGAGGCAGTCTTCACGAAGGAACTCGACCGCGCCCTGCTCGACGGAGCGGTGGACCTCGCCGTCCATTCCCTCAAAGACATTCCGTCGTCGGTGCCGTCGGGCCTCTCACTGGCGGCCATTGGGGAGCGCGAGGATCCCCGCGATGCGTTCGTGGCCCATCCCTCGTTCGACGGCTTCCTCTCCGATCTGCCGGAGGGCGCAACCGTCGCCACCGCCTCGCTCCGCCGCACGGCTCAGTTGCTTACCTGGCGGTCGGACCTCAACGTGGTTCCGGTCCGCGGAAACGTCGATACCCGGCTTGAAAAGCTACGCGAGGGCCGGTCGAACGGGCAGCCCTGGACGGGCATGGTGCTGGCGGTGGCGGGGCTCGTCCGCCTCGGCCTCTCCGTCCACATCCGCGACCGCATCGATCCGGAGATTATGATTCCTGCGGTGGGGCAGGGGGCGCTGGGCATTGCGTGCCGGGAGGACCAAGACGAGCTTCGCACCCGTCTCGGTGAGGTTCTACACCACGGGCCCAGCGGTCATGCGGCCGTGGCCGAGCGGGCGTTCCTCCGACGAGTCGGCGGGGGGTGCCAGGTGCCGCTAGGGGCCTGGGCCCATCTCGAGGAGGATACTCTCGTCCTGGACGCCTGCATCGCGGCCTTGGATGGGAGCGAGCACTACCGCGACCAGCGGCGCTGCCCACCGGACGAGGGGGCGGACATGGGACGGGAACTGGCCGACGATCTGCTGGAGGCAGGCGGAGAGAAGATTCTCGACGATGTGCTCGGCGACGACCGGCGAGAACCGTCGAGATCGCCGTTTCGACCCTAATCTTTCTTTTAAGATGTAATCATCCAATCCCGTGTCT
>PXSY01000033.1 GCA_003023125.1 Bacteroidetes bacterium QH_10_64_19 | reverse complement strand
ACTAGAAGCGCGGCGTCCTCGTCCGTATCAAGAAGCTCCTCCGGGGGCCGCGGGTCGTAGGGGACGAACGTCGGATCAACCTTGTAGTGCTCGTGCAGGATGATGCGGGTGACAAGCCGCTCCTGCGCGACACGCCGGTCGTAGGCGATCGTGTTGGGAAAATCGTGCAGCCCTCCGCTCCACGCTAGTCGCGCGTACGGGTACCGCCATGACGCAAGCCCCACGCTGGGCAGCACGTCAATCGCGTTGCTGGCCTGCAGGGCCAGCATCGTGGGCATCAGCGCCACGTCGACCTCATCCTCCACGAGTTGGGCGGCACACTTCTCCGGGCGATGGCGCTTGATCTGAAATGGATTGTCCACCGCCCCCGACGTGAATCCGGAGACCAAAAACTCGGCGGGCGGATAGTCCCAAATCGCAAGGTCCATGGCAGCGAAGAACCGGTGTGCGGGGTCGACGGAAAGACACGGAGAACGCCCTCACCTCCTCTCGGGAGAGCGCTCCGGATCTACTCGTCCCGAACGCGCTCCTCGATGCGGGCCTCCTTTCCGGACCGGTCGCGAAGGTAAAACAGCTTGGACCGGTTGACGACGCCGCGACGCACGACCTCAATTTTTGCGACCCGGGGGGAATGGATCGGGAAAATCCGCTCCACCCCGACGCCTTCGGACATTTTTCGAACCGTAAACGTCTCGTTGGGGCCGGAACCGCGACGGGACAGACAAACGCCCTCAAATTGCTGAATTCGCTCTTTGTCGCCTTCCACCACGCGGAGGTGTACGTTGACCGTGTCCCCGGCGTCAAACTCCGGCACATCGTCGTCGCGGATCTGCGTGGCCTCAACGACATCCATCAAATCAGTAGCCATGGTACTCTTGTGTAGCTCAATGAAGAAAAACAATTCGGTCCTCGGTGGCTCGTGCGCGCAGGAGCAGTACTCCCGCGGATCAGGAGGAGTCTGAAGGGTCGGCGGAGTCGGGCAAGAGGTCGGAACGCCGTTCCTGGGTCTTTTCGAGGCGTTTCTCGTCTCGCCACTGCGCAATGCGCTGATGGTCGCCGGAGCGGAGCACCTCCGGCACCTGGCGGCCCCGATACTCAGCGGGCCGGGTATACACCGGCGCGCCGAGGAGACCGTCCTGAAAGGCGTCAGTCAGGGCCGAGGAGCTGTCGCCCAGGGCGCCCGGAATCAGGCGCACGATGGCGTCGACGAGCACGAGGGCCGGAAGCTCTCCCCCACTCAGCACGACATCGCCAATCGACAGTTCGCGTGTCACGAGCGCGTCTGCTCCCCATCGGGCGTCAGGCAAATAATCTCGTCGGCCACGCCCGCTTCGTCCTCAATCTGCTCGACAGCCCGAAACAGCGGCTCCGGCTTCAGGACCATCCCCCCGCCTCCCCCATAGGGATAGTCGTCGATCTGCCGATGCTCATCGGGCGCGAAGGCCCGGAGGTCGTGCACCTGGAGCGTCCCCACGTCGGCCTCCTGCGCCCGCTTCAGGATGCTGTGGCGCAGCGGTTCCTCCACCAGCTTCGGAAGGGCCGTCACAATGTCGATTCGGATCTCGCCAGGCATGGCGACGTGGATCTATCCCCATCAAGAAGCTCGGACGGTGTCGGTCAACCTCCCAAATCAGGGGGTTCCCCTCACTCCCCCATCAGTCCCTCGATCAACCGGACGGTGATGCATCCCTCATCGTCGTCCAGACCGACAATGAAGTCGTCAACGGCCGGAATCATCGTCTCCTCGTTCTCAGGGCCCCGCACGACGAGCATGTCCTGCCCCGGCATCTGCATGAGGTTGGCGACGGTGCCGAGGGCCGTCCCATCCTCCGCCACCACGTCCCATCCAATGAGCTCGTGGGCGAACAACTCGCCGTCTTCAAGCTCCAGGGCTTCTTCGGTCGCAAACACCTTGAACTTGGCGACCGCTTCCGCGTCGTCCCGGTCGTCGATGCCCTCCACGCCCAGAATGACCGTCGTGCCCCGCTTCGTCTGCTGGTAGCGGACCGACACGATGGCGTGACGGGTCACGCGGTGCGGCTGCGCCCCGAGAAAAACCGTGGGCAGCTCCTCAAACCGGGCCGGGTCGTCGGTGTGCTCCGGGTCAATCTTGAGCTCGCCCTCCAGCCCGTGGGGCCGAAAGACAAACCCGACCTGCACGAGGTTGCGGGGCGACACGTCGGCAAATTCCGGCCCGGCGTCGGAGGAAGTAGAGGAAGAGGCGTCGTCCGAAGTGGGCATTGCAGAAGGGGAGCGAACGCTCCCCGCTCAAGGCTACTCGTCGTTGGTTTCAGCGTCGTCGTCAGCGTCCGCTTCGGGATGGTCCTGATCCTCGTCGGAGGCCTCAGCGTCAGCTTCCTCGGCCGACTCATCCTCATCCGTCTCCGCCGTGGCTTCGGCATCATCCGGCTCGTCCGCCTGGGCCTCTTCCTGCACGACTGAGAGCGGGGTGGCCTGGGCCCGGAGCTGGGCCTCTTCGTCAATCTCCTCAGCCCGCTCACGCTCGCGTTCCAGCGGATCCTTCCCCCGCGTGCCGACAGCAATCTTGACCTCTTCGTCCTGCTCGGCCATGCGCTCCCGAAATTCTTCGACCGCCTCTTCAATCTCCGACGGGGACTCCCCCTTCTTCTTCAGGTGATGGTGAAGCAGGATGCCCCGGCGCCGCAGGATGGAGCGCACCGTATCGGTCGGCTGCGCGCCGTCTTCGAGCCAATGTAGCGCCCGATCCTCGTCGAGGCGAACCTCCGCGGGCTCGCGGAGCGGATAGTAGCGGCCAATGTCCTCGATGTAGCGGCTGTCGCGTGCGTACCGCGAGTCGGCGGCTACGATCGAATAGACCGGAATTTTTTTGCGCCCCAATCGGCGCAGTCGAAGCTTAACAGGCACGTCGTCGTTCAGTCGGATTCAGTTCGAAAGTCGTGAAAAGGTGTGCGTTAAAATCTGTTGCGGGGTCCCCGGACGGCGGGGCCGGGTCGGCTAGCGAGGACTGCTTCTCCGGCCGCCCCCTCCTCCGCCCGTAATCTTGTCCATGAGGCTCGACATGTCCACGTCTTGCCCGCCACTGGTCATCTTCTGCATCGTCTTCATCATGTCCTTCATCTCCTCGAATTGGCTGATCAGCTGGTTGACGTCCCGAACCTCGCTTCCGCTTCCGCGCGCAATGCGGCGGCGACGCATGCCGTTCAGAATGTCCGGGTTCGCCCGCTCCTCCGGCGTCATCGACTGGATGATGGCCTCAATGTGCTTGAAGGCGTCCTCGTCGATGTCGAGGTCGCTGATTTTGTTGCCAATTCCCGGGATCATGCCCATGAGCTCCTTGATCGAGCCCATCTTCTGGATGCGCTGGAGCTGATCGTAAAAGTCCTGGAGGTCAAACTCCTCGGACCGAATTTTCTTCTGAAGGCGCTCCGCCTCTTTCTCGTCGTACTGCTCCTGCGCCCGCTCCACGAAGGACACGACATCCCCCATCCCCAGAATGCGCTGGGCCATGCGGTCCGGATAGAACGGCGTGAGGGCGTCGAGCTTTTCGCCGGTGGAGGCAAACTTAATCGGCTTTTCCACCACGGTCCGGATCGAGAGCGCCGCGCCGCCCCGCGTATCCCCATCGAGCTTGGTGAGCACCACACCGTCGTAGTCGATCCGCTCGTTGAACTCCTTGGCCGTATTCACGGCGTCCTGCCCCGTCATGCTGTCGACGATGAACAGGGTTTCGTTCGGCTCTACGGTGGTCTTAATATCGGCCACCTCCTGCATCATCTCTTCGTCGATGTGCATGCGGCCGGCCGTGTCGATGATGACGATGTCGCGGGCCGTGTTTCGGGCCTCGGTGACGGCCTCGTCGGCCACCCGCACCGCGTCCTCGATGATCTCGCCGTCGTCTTCGATCGAGTAGACGGGCACGTTCACCTGATCGGCGAGCGTCTTCAGCTGGTCGACGGCGGCGGGCCGGTACACGTCCGATGCGGCAAGCAGCGGCGCG
>PXSY01000032.1 GCA_003023125.1 Bacteroidetes bacterium QH_10_64_19 | reverse complement strand
CGTCTGGGGGGCGATGTCGGAGTCATCTCGCGTTGGCCGTCCGAGGGGGCGGATACTGGCAGACCGTCGATTTCAACACATAGCCCGGAGGCGCTTTGACGGCCAAGTTTTCACGCCTCCGCGGGAGCCCCGACCTGCGCTTCCACTGCGTCGACACTCTTGGGGATGGCAGGGCCCAAGACGCGAGGCTCGTCGTCCGTGATCAGGACATTGTCTTCGATGCGGATGCCGCCGACCCCGAGGAAGTCGTCCACCCGGTCGTAGTTGATGAAGGCGTCGTGGCGGCCCTCGCTGCGCCAGCGTTCTGCAAGGGGCGGGATGAAGTAGCAGCCGGGCTCTATGCTTACCACGAAGCCGGGCTGGAGGGGCCGGGCGAGGCGGAGCGTATGGAGGCCGAACTGGTCGGACCGCGTCTGGTCGTCCGCGTAGCCCACATGCTCCTCGCCCAGGCTCTCCATGTCGTGCACGTCGAGCCCCACCATGTGGCCCAGGCCGTGGGGAAAGAAGAGGGCGTGGGCCCCGGCCTCCACCGCGTCGGCCGGATTGCCGCGCATGAGGCGCATCTCCATGAGGTGCTCGGTGAGGGTCTGGGCCGCGTGCAGATGCACGTCCACGAACGGCACGCCGGGGGCCAGGATGTCGAGGGCGGCCTTCTGCGTGGCCAGGACCGCTTTGTAGAGGCGTCGCTGGCGTGCCGAGAAGGCCCCCCCGACCGGCGTCGTCCGCGTAACGTCGCCCGCGTAGTGCAGGGAAGACTCTGCACCGGCGTCCACTAGAAGAAGGTCCCCGTCAGCGAGAGTGTTCGGGTAGGAATGGTTGTGCAGGACTTCGCCGCGGACGGAGCAGGTGGGGGGGAAAGAGAAGTTGCTCCCCGCCGCCGTGACACGGTTCGTCATGCCGCCCACCAGTTCGCGTTCCGTCATGCCGGGCTGGGCGTGCCGCTGGGCATACGTGTGAATCTGCGCAGTCCGCTCCAGGGCCTCTTCGAGCTGGGCCACTTCCGCCTCTGTCTTCTGGGATCGCTGACGGACCACGGCCCGGATCAGGGCCTCGGACACGTGCGCGTCGAGCTCCTGCGGGGGAATGCCCAGTAGGGACGCGTACTGAAGACGCTGATCGGGGCGGTATGGGGGAAGGAAGTGAATGGGGCGGCTACGGTCTCGGGCATCGGCGAGCGCCGACTCCAGATCGGAGGGGGAGGCCACGGACTCAATCCCCACGGTGGAGGCTGCCTCCTGGAGGGAGGGGCGGCCTCCCGACCAGATGACGTCGTCGAGCGTGTCG
This sequence comes from Bacteroidetes bacterium QH_10_64_19, assembly GCA_003023125.1. Next base: position 7,603 of record PXSY01000032.1, on the reverse strand, counting down.
TCTTCGCCGTACAGCGTGGCGGTGCCCGCGTCGAGGTCGATCAGGCCGTAGAGGTTCGGCCGATCGAGGCCGAAGTAGTACAGAAAGGTACTATCCTGACGGAAGGAGTGGGTATTGGCGGCATAGTTTTTCGGAGACGGCCGATTCCCGGGCAATAGCACAAGTCCCGAGCCGGGGTTCTCTTGCTGGACGAGGGTACGGCGGCGCGAGCAATAGATAGAAGCATCGAACATCGAACGAGAATTGCGAACGGGTAGGTGGAGGCGGAGCGGCGGGACCGGTCATGTGATGGGGAAATGCGTGACCGAAAGCTAGGAAAACAGATACGATTTTAGACGTCGTCCGATCCCTCGCCGCGCGATGAGCGCTGGGTGAGCAGCCGGAGCAGCGCTCGTGCTTCGGCCAAGTGGCGGATCTGGAGAATGGTCTGGTGAGCAGCGTACGCCCCGTAGGTCGAGACCAGCAACACCGGAACGGCCCACAGGGCAATGGCCTCCCAGGTCGATCCGTCGATCAGCCAAAAGCCAACGAGGAGCCCGAAGTAGATTCCGGCCAGAATCATGGACAGCAACGAGTACCATGCCCGGGAGAGACGCTGCTCCACCGTTGCAAGGACCGTCCCGTACTCGCGCTTCTCCAGGGCCTCCAGGTCCACAACGCCGGACAGGGCGGCCCGGGCCCCGTCGCTGCCGTGGGGGTCGAGGTGGCGAACCACCCGCGACTGAATCGAATCGGTCGGTACGGCAGACATGAGTGGGCGCGGTCGGGAAGCAGGATGCGGGCAGGGGACCGAGAGTCATTCTGGCCCAAACATCGTCACCACGTCCGGAGGAATGCAAGAGCGGAGCGACCCCCTCGGGGCAATCGCATGTTAAAAGTTTTCCCTGCGGAACCGAGGCTCTGCCCCCTCAGATCGCCGACACTGCCGGGACCACACGGGCGAGAGGGGGCGTGGGGCCTATACGGGCTGCTCCGGATGGGGACAACATCAGGCCGCCAAGGTCAAGATGCGATTGTCGTACCGATCCCCCGGTTGACCGTCCGGGGAAAACTCGGTGAACAGAAGTGCCTCCGACGCTCAAAGAACGCTATGGCCGGGAAAGAAGCAGAGGAGGCGTTGCGTTTCGGGGCCGTCGTTCCCTATTATTGCAGCGAGATCTTCCCCTACGATTGATTGGCCCCTTGCCCTCGATATGGATACTTCCAACTGGACGACGACCCACGACCTGGCGGTGGTGTACATTGCCCTCGCCTACGGCACCGATCACGACCTGAGCGACGGGGAGCTGCTGGTGCTTACCGAGGCCCTACAGGCCTGGAAGGACCTGGAGGAGCCGGCCATTCAGGAAATCATCGTCGAGGCCGCAACCTTGTTTGTTGAGTCGGACGCTGAGGCCGAGGTGCGGCGGGCCATGAAGGAGCTCCGCGCGACGCTGTCGCCCCAGGAACGACGCGACACAGTCCGATACCTCATTCGCATCGCCGAGGCCGACGGCGTGCTATTGGAGCGGGAGCAGGGCTTCATCCACACCCTCGCGGAGGCCTGGTCGCTCAAGCAACTCAGCGAGGAGCTTCTGAAGGACACCTCCGCGGTCGTCCAGCGACGGGGAGAGAACTGGGGGCTCATCCACGAACTGGCGTTTCTCTATATCCTCGTGGCACACAGTGCAGGGGACGAGCTTTCGTCCGACACGATTGATGTCGTACAGGAACGATTGCAGGAATGGCAGCCCGATCTTTCCGGCGAAGAGATTCAGGAGGTGGTGCGCCGGGCCCTGCAGGTGTACGCCGACCAGCCCGAAGAATCGCTCATCTACGACTCTGTAGAGGCCCTCAAAGAGGCGCTCCCCAGCACACAGCGCCTGACGGTGCTCGACGACCTGCACACCGTGGCCCAGGCGGACGGCCCGCTCACGCGCGACGAGCGGCAGCTCATCACGTCTCTCGCACAGGCCTGGGACCTAAACATCCGCATGAACGGGCACGGCTAGGTTCCTCCTACGACGAGGAGGCGTCCGGGTCGTCAGAGGGACCTGGAGACGAATCGTCCGCGTGACTGGGCAGATCCTGACTCCGCCCCTGCCAGTCCGTCTCGGAAGAGGAAGAGTCAGGACCCTGAGAAAAATTCGGGGGGGTGTTCGGACTACTCGGCCCCCACCCGCCGAAGACCCCGAACTGAACCTGCATCGATCCTTTTTCCATCTTGCGCCGGAACCAGCGCATTGCAAGGCCACGGATGCGTCTTCGCGTGAACGGAATCAGGCCGACAAACCCAATCACGTCGGTCAAGATGCCTGGGGTGATGAGGAGCGCGCCCGCCACCAGGATGATGACGCCGTCGGCGAGCTCGGCGCCGGGCAGGTCGCCGCGCTGGAGGCGCTCGTTGAGCCGCTGCCACGTCGAGAGTCCCTCGCGACGGGCCAGGTGGCTGCCCACGATCCCGGTCACAATGATGAGCCCGATCGTCGGCCAGAACCCGATGAACCGATCCACCTGAATCAGGAGGGCCAGCTCGATTGCGGGCGTGAGGAGAAACAGGAGAATAAGACGACCTAACATGGCACCATCCCGCAAAACAATTATGAGTGGGGGCAGTGGGCACGTCGGTGGTTCGTGGTGGACCGAAGGGAATCTGCCGATCCCCCTTTCGGTTCCGACGCCCAAACGGGGGCGAGTGCTCCGAGTGAACGTTACGTGCCGTTGCGCTCCACGAAGTACTTTTCTTCGTGGATGGCATCCTCCGAGAAGCCGGCCCGCTCGAAGATGCCCTGCGCCTTTTCAATCATCTGCGGATGGCCGCAGGTGTAGGCGGCAGTCTCGCCGGCCGGAAACGGGCTAGCGTCCAGATATTTGCGCAGCACATCTTCCACGCGCCCGTACTCGCCGTCCCAGTCCGGGTCCTCCCACGGTCGGCTCACGGTCGGCACGTACTCAAACCAGTCGACCCGTTCCGCCAGCGCCCTGAGTTCCTCCAGATAGGTGCCCAGCTCCCAGGAGCGACTGGCCCCGTGCAGAACCATGATGGGGCGAGGCGTGTCGAGCGCTCCGGTGCGTAGGTCGCGCATCTGGTCCCGGATGATGCTGACGTAGGGGCCCACGCCCGTAACCGTGGCGGCCATCAGGTGATAGGAATAATTGGGATTGAGCGTAAACCGGCCCACGATCTTGTTGCGCATCCAGACCTCTGCGCCCTGCTCCAGCTCCCAGAGCCGCGTCGTGAGGTCTCCATCCTCCACCCGTTCGATGAAAAACTCCAGGTCGGTCTTCCCAGGGGGCGAGGCGACCGAATAGGGACGGAGGAGGGGGCGGTCGCTGTCGTCCTCCTTCAGGCCGAGGGTGGCGTACTGCCCGGGGGTAAAGTCGACCGGCTCGTCGGCGCGGAGCCGAAAGACGGCCAAGTCCTCCGAGAAGTCTACCCGTTCCAACAGGGTTAGCTGGCTGTACTGCGAGGCATCCATTCGGTCGTCGGCAGCTTCATGCACAAATTAAGCGCGGTGTCCGCCCGTGAAAGATTGTCGCGGACACGGATTGGTGGTGTCGCTACAGAAGAATTCTACGACAGCATGAATGCTACCGGCAGTCCCGGATCTGGTTTTCCGCGGTCCCCCGGTCGGGAGTGCACACCCCCGAAGATGGCGTTACGTCTACTCGAGCAGCCGTTCAATGAGGTCGACCGAGGAGACATCGTCCGCCTCGGCGTTGAAGCTCGGCACGATGCGGTGTCGGAGGACGGGAACGGCCATGCGGCGGATGTCGTCCTCGACCGGAGTCATGCGTCCGTCGAGCGCCGAGAGGGTCTTGGCCCCCAGTACTAGGTACTGGGAGGCCCGCGGTCCGGCACCGTAGCTCAGGTAGTCCTCGATGAAGTCGGGCGCGGGGGCGGACCCAGGACGAGTGCGCGTCACCAGCTGTACGGCGTACTCAATCACGTTGTCGGCCACGGGGACCTGGCGGACGAAGTCCTGGTAGGTCTGCAGCTCCTGCGCCGTCATCACGGGGTCGACGTCGGCGAGCGGCCCGGCCGTGGTGCTCCGAACCACCTCCACCTCCTGGTCGAAGGAGGGGTAGTCGAGCCACAGGTTCAGCATGAAGCGGTCGAGCTGGGCCTCGGGGAGGGGATAGGTGCCCTCCTGCTCAATGGGGTTCTGCGTGGCGAGGACGAAGAAGGGATCGTCGAGCGTATGCGTCTCGCCCGCGGCGGTTACGTGCTGTTCCTGCATCGCTTCGAGCAGGGCCGCCTGGGTTTTCGGCGGGGTGCGGTTGATCTCGTCGGCCAGGATGACGTTGGCGAAGATGGGCCCGGCGGCAAACTCAAAGCGCCGACTTCCCTGCCCGCCCTCCTGGATGATCTCCGTGCCGGTAATGTCGCTGGGCATCAGGTCCGGAGTAAACTGGATGCGGCTGAACTCCAGGTCCAGCGCTCCGGCGAGGGTGCGCACGAGGAGCGTCTTGGCGAGGCCGGGCACCCCAATCAGCAGGGTGTGGCCTTGGGCCATCAGGCACACCACCACCATTTCGATGATGTCTTCCTGGCCGACAATGACCTTGCCGATTTCGTCGCGCAGGCGGTCGTACGCCGCGCTAAGGTCGTCGAGGGTGTCCGGGTCTTCGGAGGGAGACGGAGAGGGAGCCATAGGGGGGAGGTCGATCTCGGGAACGTAGGCACCCGCCGGGGGAGACGCGGTGCTCTTGGGCGGCGAAACTAGACGAGAAATGCGGGCACTGGCCGGCTCAGCGGCGCTGCATCGCTGCCAGTTCGGACTTGGATATGCGGACGTCGACGTAAATTTCGTCGCGGAGCTGGTCGAACCACTCCTGCATCCTCCGATTTCGCTTGTCCCGGAGGGCCAGTTGCCGGATCCGATTGTAATCTTGATCCAGATTGACGCGGTGGGCCGGAACGCGCCGTTCGAGGCGGACGATGTGGAACGCCTCGTCCCCGCTCAGCAGTTGCACTTTGGCCGGGCGGCTGATCTCGCCGGGCTCAAGGTTTTGAATCGTCTGTGTCCACGAGGGGCCAAGGTTGTCGAGGACCAGATCCCGGGTCCCCTGGTCGGGGTCCGTCACGCGGCCTCCATTCTCGGCGGTGCGGTCATCTTCTGAGTGCCGACGAGCCAGCTCCTCGAAGGAGACATCGTCCTCGTTCAGCAGGGTATCGCGGACGGCATTCAGGTACTCCTTGGTGCGTTCCTCACTGGTGGGCGTCTTGATGAGGATGTGGTTGAGGTCGACGGTGCTTCCGTCTCGAGCGTTGACGCGGACGATGTGGTAGCCGTTCTGGTTTTCGTTGTAAAAGGCCTGCGAGACCTGGCCCACGGGCGTGCGGGAGGCCACGGCGGCAAATTCGGGGACGAGATCGTCCAGGTTTACGTTGTTGAGCGCTCCGCCCGACGACCCGGCCCCGCTCGCATCGGAAAACTGGCGCGCCATCGCTTCGAACGAGGCGCCCCCGTCGACGATGGAGTCGCGAAGGGACGTAATCATCGACCGTGCCTCCGCGCGCGCATCCTCGGTGGGCTTGGGGTACCGAACGATGTGGGAGAGGCGGACGGTCTTCGGAATCCGCGGCAGCGAGTCCTGCGGGATGCGCTCGAACCACTGGCGGACCTCGCTGGGCGTAATGTTGATGTTTTGCGTCCGGCGCTGCCGCAGCTGCTGCGCCAGGATTTGTCTTCGCAGGTCCTCGCGGAAGGTTTCCTTGATTTCGAGGATGCTTTGCCCATACGCCTGCTCCAGACGCTCCTCGCCCCCGGCCTGCTGTTTTAACCGTTCAATCCGCCGGTTGAGCTGGCTGGTGAGCTGCTGGTCCGAGACGGTAATGGTGGTGTCGCGCTGCGCCTTTTCGGCCAGCAGCTCCTGGTCAACGAGCTGCTGCAGGGCGTCCATCCACAGGTCCTCAGAATAGGACGCGTTTCGCCGCCGCACCTGCCGGCTGACCAGCTGATCCACTTCAGATTTCAGAATCACGTTGTCCTCGATGACGGCCACGATGCGATCTATGACCTGCCCGTCTTGAGCCTGTGTTTGGGCCTGGGCCCGGGGCACGGCGAGGCCCGCGAGCAGAATTAGGGTCCCGAGCACAGAGCTACCGATGAGAGAGGAAAAGGAGAAATGGAAGGACGAAGTACGGCGCATCCGGGAAAGACTCATGTTCGGAGAGCAGTGAGCCCGGGCTTCGACGGGCTCCAAAGACTAGGGAGTGTCCAACGCATCGTTGGCCTGCGCTTTGGTGCGGAGGCGTTCAACCTCGTGTGCATAGGTCTGTTTCCGGGCGCGAATTCGGAGACGGCGCCGGATCTCGGGTTCGAGCCATTCGAGCCGCGGTTCCGTTCCTTCCGGAATGCGGCGGTCCAGTCGGAGGACGTGGTAGCGACCGTCGCTTTCTACGACCGGAGCCGTGTCCCCCTCCCGGAGGATGTCGAGTTGGGCGGGGCGGAAGGGAAGCTGCTGAACGAGGCGGCGTTCGGGCAGGAACCGCCGGGACAGACGCTGGGCCTGAAGGGTATCGGCGGCGTGGATGCGGACGAGGCGGTTCCAGGTGGAGTCGGCCTGGGGAGAGAGTGTTTGTAGGCGCTGGCGGACGGTCTGAGCCGCCGCCGGGCGCTCGACCGCCAGATATCGGGCGTTCACGTATGGCTCGCGCAGTCGGAGCTGCTCCTTGTGCCGCTCGAAGTAGGTGCGCACCTCCTGAGGCGTGGGCTCCAGGTCCGCCTCGTCGTACAGCCGGTTCTTCAAGGCCGTCCGGAGCGTGGAGCGCCGCTGCTGCTCCAGTTCCTGCTGTACGCTATCGACGGATTCAAGATTGAGCCGCTGGGCCTCCCGGTACAGAAGCATCTGGGTCACCCACTGTTCAATGATTTGTTGACGGGCCTCGGAGCTGTCCAGCACGGATCCCATGCCCTTCAGCCTGCGATCGAGCTCGTCCGCCGTCAGGTAGTGCGATCCCACCCGGGCGACGTAGGAGGACGGCGGCTCATCCGATTCACATCCAATGCCCCCAACGCCGAGAAGAAGCACAGCCGGTATGGGAGAAAAAATGTCCATGCGCCCACACCCCCATCCTCAACTCCGTTCCGCCAGAGCATTCTCGATCGAGGTCGGCCTGCCCCGCTTGCAAAGTCCCCCGCGCATCGGTTACGGGTTCTCACCAACAATTCGTGCGTCCCGTCCGCTTGAAAATCGTGTCCGACGGCTACTGAGACGACGAGCGGTCCGACAGGGGCGAGCGGAGGCGTTCAGGGTAGGTTTCAACGTCGTACCGCTCCCGCAGTTGCTGAATGAGGTTCTGCTCGTACACCTCCTGGTGGTCCTGCACCACGCTGCTGTGGGCCTCCGAAAAGCGCTTGGGGCGGGGCGGAAGCTGCGTGTCGCGGATCATGAAGAGCCACTCGTCGTCCTGCGCCGTCGGCCCCACCGATGCCAGGTCGTCAACGGAGCGCACGGGCTGGTACACGTCGGGGGAGTCGTCCGAGACGAAGAGGGTATCAACCGAGACGAGGGAATCCTCGGTGGCAGCGGCGACGGTGGCCCCGAGCGATCGACCGTCGTCGTAGGCCGTCTCGTAGGGATACAGAAGCGAATCGGCGGGGGCGCGGAGCGCGAC